>JARFRJ010000222.1 GCA_029287305.1 Hyphomonas sp.
AATTTTTTTAAAAATACTGAATCATTCATTTCATCATTTCATGAAAAAAAATAAATTAAATAAATATTTTTAGATTATGATATTATTTAGTGTGCAGAGCTTGTAGTATATCTGAAAATATATGCTTAAAAGTACTATGAGCCCTCATATTAATGACGGCCCCTATGGAAGCCATAGAGCGTTTGCTGATAGAAAATGAGTGTCAAAAACTCATATTAACGTATTCAGAATTATATGATCAAGGCCACTGGGAGGCCCTTTCTGATCTGTTTACAGTGGACGCCTTGTTTATAAGTCAGCTGGCACCCAAGGATTTGTTGATAAGCCGGTTTGCAATTCTTGAGAACTATCGTTCAACTGCCAAACGCGTGACCCAGCATGTTACCACAAATATCTATATAGAGGTTGAATCTGACACAAAAGCCAGAAGCAGAAGCCGTATTCTGTACTCTTCGAATACTGAATCGCTCTTAAATACATCCCTTGAAAAGGGTCATAAAGAGATGCGAGTTGGCTATTTTGAAGATCGTTTAGTGCTAAAAGAGACCGGCTGGAAATTTGCCGAGCGAAAGGGCTCGCGTGTCTTTGCCAAATATAGTCGCCCGTAAAGTCTAGGCAGACTTGACCCGGGGGATAAAGCCTCTTCAAATTTCAAAAAAAAAGCGCAAGATACGGGTCGCCTTTCTGCAGACACAGTGAGATATGTCAGGTCATGACTGATGCACATGATCTTTCTGAGCGCGTCAAAGCGTATGATAGAATGGCCAAAGCGCTCGATTATCTGGGCGATACTTGGCAAAACTGGCCCAATCTTAGCAAATGCGCGGCGCATATAGGATTATCTCCCAGCCATTTTCAGCGTGAATTTTCCCGTTGGGCCGGCCTCTCCCCACATCAATATCAGTCCGTACTGGCCCATGGGGCCGCCGGGGATTTGCTAAGAGGGGGGGCAAGTGTTCTGGAGACGAGCTATGAAATTGGCCTGTCTGGGCCCTGCCGATTGCATGATTTGTTTATCGCCCATGAAGGTCTCAGCCCCGGTGAGACCAAATTAAAGGGCAAGAATTTACCTTTGAAAATTGGCCGGGCCGCGACCCCCTTTGGCCCGGGCGTGTGGCTCGTTTCAGACCGTGGGCTTGTCGCTCTTGGCTTTATTGATGCGGGCGCGCCAGAACGCACAGGTTTTGTCCATCAGGGACGTGAAGAAAGTGACGCCTTTGCGGATATTGCAGGACGTTATCCACAAGCAGATATCCAGCGCGATGATGCAGAGGCGGTCAAATGGTCTGCTCGCGTATTTGAGAGCCAAGAGGCTTTGCCTGTCGCCTTATATGGCACACCGTTTCGT
>JARFRJ010000239.1 GCA_029287305.1 Hyphomonas sp.
AAAATCTACGGTCTGGCCTGAGGTTTGCGCCGCCAAGACAGGCTGGAAAATCATCACCAGCATAGCGCCGCTCACAGCCAGAGCAACTAGCATGACCCAGCTTATTTTTTCCCGAAACGAGGCAAAATTCATAAGATAATCTCTGCCCATTTCAGGGTTACCCCTCTCATGCTCGCCCAGATCAGGGCTTTCCGGATTAGGGGATACTTGGTTTTCCTTCATTTTATCAGACATTTTATACTCCTTGTCGCGGCGATATCTTGCGCCATAATGTCAATTATTTTTTACATAAGAGACGCGGAGATGTATGTCAAATATATTTGACATACTTGTGCTCTTTTATGACATTACCCCCTTATCCGTGCCTTAAAGGCTGAGATTTATGAGGGTTTTAAATCCATAGCGCGGGAAAACATCTGCAAGATGCGGCTGATTGGTCGGATCGCTGGTCGTATAGACAGAGGCATGTTTGGGGTGTGCGCGGTGCTCTGTCTTCAAGCTTTTCAAGACCCGCTTGGTTTGCTGGGCGATGGCTGCGCCGGAATCTATATAGGTGACATGTCTGGGGGCGCTTTTCATGAGCTGGTCTCGCACAAGCGGAAAATGCGTGCAGGCGAGAACAATCACATCCATCTCGTTTGACTGCGCATGGTGAAAGAGCGGCGCCTGCGCGTCTACAAAGGCTTGCAAGGGCGGTGTATGCCCGCCCGCAGCAGCTTCTGCCAGTTTGACAAGGGCGATGGACCCGTGCGGAATTATGCATTTATCTGCGGCAAAATCGGCAATTAACCGGGCCGTATAGCTACGTTTAAGCGTGCCGGGTGTGGCCAACAGGCCAATGACACCAGTTTTACTCATCGCGGCGGCGGGTTTGATGGCGGGCACAGTGCCGATAACGGGGCAGGGCAAGACCGCACGTACGGCCTCAATCGCCAGCGTGCTGGCTGTGTTGCAGGCAATCACAAACACATCTGGTAAGAGGCGCTGATAAAGCGCCAGAGCCATTTGTGGCACGCGTGCGCTCAATTGCGCATCCGATTTATCCCCATAAGGGAAAAATCCTGTGTCTGCGGCATAGTCAATATGCACATTTGGCAGCAATGCTGCGATATCCTGAGCGACGGTTAATCCGCCGACGCCGGAGTCAAAGACAAGCACATGTCCACGTATCGCATTTGCAGGGTCAGATGAGGCTGTCACCGGCATGATCGGCTTTCTAAGCATTAAGATATCCCATATCATAATCTGCCTGCGCGTCGAGCTTTGCCGTCCTATGACACCAGCAAGAAGGATCAGAATAAGTGTCTTGGCGGCTTCCTTTCAAGCTTCAGCGGAATATTTATGTGTGTTATTTCATGAATATAAGGGTTCGCACTGGCGAGATGTGCGGATATGCCGTATTTAGAGCATTTTCGAGCTAAAATGGATCAATTTGGGTAGTGCAACGGGCCACAGCGTGGCTTGCGCAACGATGGAATGGATTTTTTGTGATGACGAGGAGTGAGGTTTCATGCGCCATCGGTTCGAGCATGAAGACGCCGAGGATCGCCCTATGCTGACCTATCTTGCCAATCCGCATCGTTTTATGAAAGCCTCGTCCTTTGCCGTGCCGATCTCATTT
>JARFRJ010000460.1 GCA_029287305.1 Hyphomonas sp.
GCCTTCAAATCCGCTATCAATTGCGCCGGCAATGGCCATAAGCGTTGATTTTCCAGAGCCGGAGGGGCCTGACAAAGCGATAAATTCACCTTGCGCCACTTTGAAAGACACGCCATCCAAAGCCCGGACGGCATCGCCAGAAAGCGAGGTAAAAATGCGAGAGACGTGTCTAAACTCAACAACTGTCGGCGTCATCGGCTTGGGACCTTTTTACTTTATCCCTGAGAGGCATGGGCGTCCTGATTATAGAGTTTTATCCTATCTTCAAAAGTGCTTCTGGCAGCAAAATTGAGCCCTTTTATCGCGGCGGCAAGAGGTCGCTCTCCTCAAGGTCGCCTCCAAGAATCTCAGTGTGAATAGTGTTGGCATATCCCGGCAGAACGGACCGTTCGACCCAAGCCCCAGAGGCGTCAGCAACCCAGAGTGAGCGATAGCCTGGCTGATGAGTGCGCTTTTCCAAGATTTCATAATTTGGCGGTGACTGAAAAAAAGCATAATTAGGCACCAGAAAGTGCGCTGTATCACTGGTAAATATGAATGTCAGGGCAACATTCATGCCGGGCAATAAGCCTGGATCAGGGGTCTCAATACGCAGCTCAATCGGGTAAAACACCCCTTGCTTATTGGATGTAGGACGCAAAATTCTTTCAACCACACGCGCCTGAAGCTTCTTACCTTTCAGCGCTTTGGCCCGGAAGTCCGGCTTTGCACCCATCGCAATAAGAGGGAAATATTCCTCGCTGATTTTCGCTGTAATTTTCAAATCCTTTGTGCCCGAGCCCATTTCAAACAGGATGGGAATAGATTGTGTGGCATTGACTGCTTCACCCACCGCCTTCAGCGTGGTAATAATCTGGCCCTCAACGGGCGCAAAGATATCGGTCTGTTTCAAATTGAACCGTGCCCGGCGCAGGGCCGCTTCGTTCAGCTTTGCTTCCGCCATGGCGACCCGAATTTGTGTCTCATTCTGCGCTTTCTGGTTTTCAAGATTGAAAGCTTCTTCGGCAGGCACCAGAGGCTCAAGCCCGATTTCGCCTTTGCGCCGCTCAATGGCTTTTTGCAGCCGCTCGCCGTCTAGGCGCAGCGTTTCAATGCGAGACTGCGCCGCCATTAGCCGAGCTTTAGCGCTATCAACATCAATCAAAAAAGGCTCTTTTTCCAGACTGGCAAGAATTTGCCCCTTCAAGACTTGATCGCCAGGCTTCACAAATATGCGATCAATCCGTCCGGAAACCTCCGCGCCCACTTGTGTCAAACCAGACAATTGTACCTTTCCCGGCGCTGTGTGGCTATGTTTCAAGGGAGATTTCAAAATAGGCGTAAAATTTGCAAGCGCGTCTGCGGTAGGCCCTGAAAGCGGGTCCGTAGAGGGTTCTGAAGCGCCGCCTTGTTCAGTTGCAGAGGCTTGCCTATTCAGGGTCTCTTCTTTGGAGGCTGGCGCGCAAGCTGAAAGCAGGACAATAAAAACGCCAATAGAAAAAACAGAATAAGACAAAATCAGAACATACCTTGCCTTTATAAAGGGCTCTTATGGAAAGAGCTCAGTGGCAATATATACCTCTTGCTGATCACTGTTTTCATATGTCGACCCTTCTGGAAGCCTTATACGGATGTTTTGGCCTTGCAC
>JARFRJ010000373.1 GCA_029287305.1 Hyphomonas sp.
GGGCACGCTGGATAATGTACTGATTGAACCCCCAATAGGAGAAATGCAAAACCCAAAGCCCACCAAGCAGAGTCCATATGCCCGGTAAATCTTTGTAAGAGGGATGCTCAGGGGACAAAATCATCTCAAAATGACCCGGCATTTCTTCCCATAAACGGCCCAATCCAGCAAACGCGCCGGCTCCGTTGGAGACCTGGTTCAAGGCAAGCCAGGTAATTACTAACCCTCCGAAAATAAGAATAACAACCTGGATAATATCGGTCAGCGCGACCGCTTTCAGTCCGCCATAGAGCGAATAGAGCGTTGCAAAGGCCGCCAGAGCAATCATTGAGGTTAAAACCGGCCAGCCAGTCAAAGACTGTACTGCAAGACCACCCAGCCATAAAACTGTAGTCAAATTCACCGCTGTGTACAGAAATATCCAATAGACAGACATCAGCGTCTTCACATTATGGCCATATCGCTGATCTAAATATTGTGGCATCGTATAAATGCCTCTTTTCAGAAAGATCGGTAAAAACCATTTGGCGACGACCAGCAAAACAATTGCCGCTTGCCATTCATAGGCAGCAATCGCCATCCCCACGACAAAGCCTTGGCCAGACTGGCCAATGATCTGCTCGGCTGAAATATTCGATGCAATGAGTGAGGCCCCGATGGCCCACCAAGGCAAAGACCGCCCAGCAAGAAAATAATCCTCAGTATTTTTTTGATGACCCGCAGGCTCGCGTGAGACCCATAGCGCTAAAGCAAACAGTGCGAAAGCGTATAGCCCCACAATGACGATATCAATCGGTTCCAGATTCATATGCATTCCCTCTCTTAGTATTATTTTCTAATATATCTTACAGATTCATAAGCGATCTGTTTATGGCGTACACACTATGTCTGTTGTGCTCAATGAAACAAGCCGAATATCAGCCAGAGCCAATTCAGAGCCTTGTGGTGCGTAAAAAATCAAGGGTTTATCTATAACAGACATATCAACACCCTTATCAAAACAACTCAGTGGGATTTGAATTTCCCGCCAATCACCTGACATTATCTCCACCGACTGACGGGATACACATTCAGCATCTTGCATACAGGAAAGCGTGATATTGATCTGCGTATCGGTCGCTGATTTGACCGCAAAAGCCAGATGCTTTCCGTCGGCAAGTTCGGATGACCAGTCAACCGCTCCCGCTTCAGGTATAAAAGCAAGGCCAGCGCCATCTTGTGTAAACGTCAAGGAAATGCCGTCTTCTTGCGCCAGATGATCGACACGAGCCGCGGCGAGCCCTGTAATATTCGCGCCTGTTCCAGTAAAAACAACACCTTCATCCTCCGTTACAAGAAAAGTTCGCCAAGGTGACAATGGTGTCCCGCGCCGAAACACAGCCCCCGCCTCGATAAGAGCGGTTTCTGATAGTCCACTCTCCTCACTTAAAACACCTAAATCCCCCCCTGCCTCATCATAACTGAGCCCATATCCAAGGGCAAACAGGGGCGCATAGTCCTCCGCATTGGGATTATTATCAAAATCAATCGCTGTCGCAGGCCATGAATATGACAACCGCCCGGTAAAGTCATAATCTGGTTCAGTCTGAAAGAGAATATCGGCAACACCTGCGCCTTCTGTGCCCGGCAGCCAAGCTGCCACAAACGCATCGGAGGCATTAATTTCAGGATTGGTCCAAAGCGGACGTCCGGATAAAAAGACCGAAACAACAGGGATGTTGTCTTCCCTGTATTTTGCAAGCCCATTAGTATCAAATCCATTTGGCACAAAATCCAGATGATCCCGGTCACCTTGAAACTCTGCATAGGGGTCTTCGCCATATATAGCGATCACAACGTCTGCTGTCGCTGCCTCATCACTTGCCGGATCAAGTATTAATCGGGCGGCCGCGGGGCCGGGGACGGCGCGGGGGCCGGGAGGTATGGGATCGGCCGGGGGAACATCGCGCTTGGCGTAACCACGGCCCGGCCCGGACAATGTCCCACCGCCTGCGGGTGTGGGTCTAGGGTCTGCGCCATCGCCCATCCCCAGTACTGGCATTTCAGAGATAAACGGCCAGCGACAGTCCGTAATTGTCAGAAGTAAGATAGATTG
>JARFRJ010000425.1 GCA_029287305.1 Hyphomonas sp.
CGCCGGTCTTGCGTTTGATCGCGCGGGCGGCGACCGCTTGCAACGCATCTTCTGTGAAAGTGAGATGCACATCTTCCATTTCAAAAAGCCGGACATATTGCTTTAAAAGCGCATTTTTCGGCTCTGTCAGAATAGAGATCAGGGCCCCTTCATCCAAATCTTCCAAAGTTGCGATAACCGGCAGGCGCCCGATAAATTCCGGAATAAGCCCGAATTTCTGTAAATCTTCAGGCTCGGTTTCCCGCAATATTTCACCGGTTTGGCGATCTTCAGGATTATTCACATCCGCACCAAAGCCAATACTGGCCTTATTCCCGCGCGCGGTAATAATTTTGTCCAGTCCGGCAAAAGCCCCGCCGCAAATGAAAAGAATATTTGTCGTATCAACTTGCAGAAATTCCTGCTGTGGATGTTTGCGGCCACCTTGTGGGGGGACAGCGGCCACGGTGCCTTCCATAATCTTCAGCAAGGCTTGCTGGACGCCCTCCCCGCTGACATCGCGTGTTATCGATGGGTTATCGGATTTACGCGAGATTTTGTCGATCTCATCAATATAAACGATGCCACGTTGGGCCCGCTCAACATTATAATCAGCCGCCTGGAGAAGTTTGAGAACAATATTCTCAACATCTTCACCGACATATCCCGCCTCTGTCAGCGTCGTAGCATCGGCCATGGTAAAGGGAACATCCAGGATACGCGCTAGGGTTTGAGCCAGCAATGTTTTGCCACATCCGGTCGGGCCAACCAATAGAATATTGGACTTTGCCAGTTCAACTGTGTCGTTTTTGCTGATGTGGGACAACCGCTTATAGTGATTGTGAACCGCGACAGACAAAATGCGCTTGGCATAAGCTTGCGAGATCACATAATCGTCCAGCACAGTGCAAATCTCTTGCGGGGTTGGAACCCCCTCCTGCGAGGCAACAATCGCAGTCTTGTTCTCTTCACGGATAATATCCATGCAGAGCTCTACGCATTCATCACAGATGAAAACGGTTGGCCCAGCGATCAGTTTTTTTACTTCATGCTGACTCTTGCCGCAAAAAGAGCAATAGAGCGTGCTTTTTGTATCTTCAGAGCCTGATTGTTTCGTCATATAAACCTCATGATCAGATATGCCTGAATATCTTCTTAAACGAATTTTGTCAGTATTATCTAATACACTTTAAAAGCTGTCTCTTATACACAT
>JARFRJ010000452.1 GCA_029287305.1 Hyphomonas sp.
CGGTTTCAGCACGCGTTTAAACTCGCTTAGCGCTTTTAGGCGATAAGCAACATTACGGATGCCAAAGGCAATGGTGACAATATCCGCGCTATTATCTGCAAAGGGCAAGCTTTCCGCGTCCCCGCAAACCCAGCTTAAATCCGCCTGCCAATCCTGCATATCCCGCCGGGCGCGACCCGCCATCAGCATGGCCGGATTGATGTCGCAGATCACCGCTTTAGCCGCAGGGCATGCTGTTGTGCGTCGTTTCGCGACGCTTGCCGCGCGCCGCAAAAAGGAGAGCGCAACATCGCCCGTCCCCCCGGCTATATCCAGAAGCTGTTCACCGGGTTGGGGATTGATCCGCGCCATCATATCGGCTTTCCATAAGCGGTGAATACCCGCCGACATCAGATCATTCATAATATCATATTGCGGCGCAACGGACCCAAACACACCCTTAACGCGCTGGACTTTTTCCCGGGCGCTGACCGTTTCAAACCCAAAACTGACCTGATCTTTTATCTCATCCATAGCCTATCCAGACCTATAAGCGTTCAATCTATTCCCTGAGGTCTATTATGCCAAAGCTGAAAAGAAATAAATGACAATATGCCGCCGCAGGATCGGGAGATGGTCAGGCATAGGCACCAAGCGTTTCATCAATTGCGCGCTCCAGGTCTTTCAAATTGGAAACTTGCGCAAGCTGGCTACAATAAGGCTGATAGCGTTTTATCAGACTGTCGCCTGTCCCCCATAGCGCTTCTGGTTCCGGGCAAAGCCAGATAACGCGTTTGGCCCGCGCCTGTAGCTCACGCAGAATATCCAGCTGCGCCGGGCCATAATTGGATCGTCCATCGCCTAGAATTATCACCGAGCTGTGGCGATCAATTTTCGACCAATAAAGGGTTTTCAAATCCATCAGCGCCGCGCCATAATCAGTAGACGACATGCCTATCGTTTTGAGTATCCGGTCCATAGCCAGATCAAAGTCCATCTCTTTGAATATATCACTGACCTCCTGCAGACGACCGGAAAAGGCAAAGGCAGACAGTTTGGGAATGCTTTCATGCAAGGCGTAGAGCAATAAGAGTAAAAACCGAACATATTGCGCGACCGAGCCAGAGACATCACAAATCGCGACAATGGAAGGGCGCTCGCGCCGCGTCTGTTTCCAAGCCAGATTAAAGGGCAGACCCTCATAGCCCGCATTCTGCCTCAAGGTTTTGCGGATATCCAATTGACCTGTCTTTCGCTGTCGTTTTCGCCGCGCATGTTTGGCAGCCAGTTTTTTGGCGAGCTTATCAATCAGGACTTTCATCCGGGCCATATCTTGGCGCGTGACCTCAGTGAGGGCTTTCTCGGCCAGATAATCCTGCCGAAATTGCTCACTCGCGGCTTTGCCGAAAATTTCGTATTTTTGGTCTAAAAATCCGCGAATACGGCCCATTATATCGGCTCGCGCGCGCATCAGCGCTGCGGCCTCGCCTGCGCTTTGCGGATTTGTATCCTGCAGGGCTGAAATCAGGCGCTTTTGTAAACCCTCCCCGCCCATTTCACGATATATTTTTTGCGTATAGACAGATAATTGCGTGGAAAAGCGTATATCTTCGGGCTTGACCTGACGGGCAGCCTGTTCAATCGCTAGGGCCATCGCCGCCTCATCGCCGCTTTCACTCAAGGTCTGCAAATCAGTATCTGCCATTTGATCTTCAGAAGCTAGGTCCGTGGGTGCCTCATTTCGGGGCGATGTCTCCTCACGCCGCACAGGCGTCGCTTTAAAAAACAGATCAAATAGCTGATCATGGATATCCTTTTCATCTGGCGATTTGGCAAGCACCAGGCCAAGCGTATCGCGCAATATATCCTTATCCTTGAACCCGATAAGATTGATCGCCTGTGCGGCGTCTATTGCTTCAGATGTGGAGACACGCACTTCATGTGCCCTTAAGGCCCGAATATAGGCAGAGAGGGTTTCAAGCCTCATCAGCGCGGGCTGTTAAGAGCCTGGTCGCGGCCCCGTAGAAGTTTGCTGATACGCCCCTCAACGCTTTGTATATCGCTTTCATATTTCAGCAGGACATTCAGTGTCTCACGCACAAGGTCCGGGGCCAGCGCCTGCGCATTCATCAAAAGCAGCGCGCGCGCCCAATCGACAGTTTCAGAAATAGAGGGTGATTTTCGGATATCCTCCTGACGCAAAGCCTGCACAAACTGCACGATTTGAGAGAGCAAATGCGCCTCTATACCCGGTACACGCGCGGCCAGGATGGCTTGCTCGCGGGCCGCCTCCGGAAAATCGATATAGAGATGCAGGCAGCGCCGCTTTAGAGCATCGCCAAGGTCGCGCACATTATTGGATGTGAGAAAGACAATAGGCGGGACACGCGCTGAGATTGTGCCAATCTCCGGTATGGTCACCTGATAATCTGACAGGACTTCCAGAAGAAAAGCTTCAAACGCTTCATCGGCCTTGTCAATTTCATCAATCAACAGAACCGATCCACGGTCCTGTTGCAGCGCCTTCAAAAGCGGGCGCGGTTCTATAAAGTTTTCTGAAAAGAAGACATCCTGAAACGCATTCAGGCGCTCAAAACCCGTTTCCAATGTATTAGCCTCGCCAATCATATCGCCGAGCCTGTCTTTGAGAAGTTGGGTGTAGAGCAATTGCTTGCCATATTTCCATTCATAAAGCGCCTTGCCCTCATCCAAGCCTTCATAGCATTGCAGGCGTATGGCGGGCAAAGTGAGATATCGCGCCACAGACAGGGCAAGATCGGTCTTGCCGACGCCGGCCGGTCCCTCAATAAGGACAGGTTTGCGCAAATGATGGGCAAGGTATACAGCCATTGATATCTGCGCCGTAGAGATATAGCCAACGCTGCTCAGCCCGGATGTAACCGCTGCGGCAGATGTCAGCGGCGCATAGCCGGTTGTCGTGGGGTCTGTTTGATCAAGCATAGGACCAAGCTAGGCCAGCTTGTTAGAGAGGGCAAGAAAACTATCGCCTATGAGCCCATAAGCCAATCGGGACCGGCGGGCGATAGAGACAGATTACGCCCAATAAGCTGTCCCTTCGCGCAAAGTCTCTCCGCGCCATCCTCTTAGTTTCAGCCAAGACAAGGCTTGCCTGATCTGTTTATTCTTCTAAACTCATGCGAAGTTATTTTAGTATATGGAGGCGGAAATGCTCAAAAAAACATATCAGTGTTTTGATGTCGAGATTGATGAAAAAATTGCGCATATCAGGCTAAGTCGGCCCGATGCGCTCAACTCCATGACACGCGAGTTCTGGAATGAACTGCCGGAGATTGTCGAGAGCATCAATAGTGAGGCCCTCGCCCGTGTCATTGTCATCTCCTCTACGGGCAAGCATTTTTCCGCAGGCATGGATTTGTCTGTGTTCATGCATGATGGCGCGGTCCACAGCATGGATAAGGATCGCTATGTCGCAGCAGAGCAATTTCGCTCAAATATCCAGCAAATCCAGAGCAGTTTCAATGTGCTGGAAGAGGCCCGCATCCCTGTGCTGATCGCCGCACAGGGCGGCGTGATAGGCGGCGCGATGGACATGATTGCAGCCGCAGATATTCGCTGGTGCACACAGGATGCCTTTTTCTGTATTCAGGAAATAAATATCGCCATGACCGCCGATGTTGGCACATTTCCGCGCCTGCAGCGCTATATCCCAGAAGGCTGGGTCAAGGAAATGGCCTATACAGGCATGCGATTGAAAGCCGATAAGGCCAAACAGATCGGCCTTGTGAATGATATATTTGAAACACATGAAGAGATGCTCGTCCATGTGATGGGGATTGCGCGGGAAATTGCGAGCAAGAACCCAATCGCTGTAACCGGGTCAAAAGTTCTGATTAATTATGGCCGCGATCATTCCACCGCCGATACATTGGATTATGTCGGCTTGTGGAATGCGTCCATGCTGTCTGGCCCGCATATGCAGGAAGCTTTTAGCGCGAAAATGGAAAAACGGGCCCCTGTCTATCCAGACCTTCTGAAATTACGCAAAACGCCAATGTAAACGCGCTAAAGCGCTCATATACAAAGCATATGCGGCTTGATCCGCTTGCCGGCCTTGATCAGGCTTTTGACGTATTCAGACGTGTCAATAAGAGGCATCATCATAGCATTGTATCTTTTCAATCCGCCTAAAAGCTGAATACACTCGAGTGAACAGGGCATAAATTGTAAAATAAAAGGATGCCGAATAATGACAGATTTAACCGGGAAGATTGCGCTGATTACAGGCGCGGCAAGTGGCATAGGCTTAGCCAGTGTTGACGCCTTTATCGCCAAGGGGGCGCAGGTTGTGGCGCTTGATCTTCAAGCGCAGACAGAACTTACGCTGGAGGCGCGGTTTGGGCCTGATAAAGTGCGCTATATCCAGTGCGATGTCACCTCCAATGAAGCGCTGAAAGCGGCGATAGATTCTGGCGCAGATATCTTTGGCGGGCTTGATATTCTTTTCAATAATGCCGGCCATGGCGGGACCACAAGCGGGATTGAAGATCTCGATTTTGACGGCTATGACCGGGCTATGAACCTGCTCTTGCGCGCCGTTTTTGCCGGAACAAAGTTTGCCATACCGCATCTGCAAGCCCGCGGCGGCGGGGTTATTCTAAACACGTCATCGGTCTCAGCGATCGAAGCGGGATGGGCACCGATCACCTATTCGGTGGCCAAAAAAGGCGTCGCGCATTTTTCCAAGCTCGCGGCGGCGGAACTGGCCAAATACAAAATC
>JARFRJ010000471.1 GCA_029287305.1 Hyphomonas sp.
TCAACCGGTTTCCACGCGCCAACCGCCGGTCAGGCGAATGTGACCAATGTCACAACCGCTTTTTCTGGAGCCATTCTGGTTGATCAGGGCACACTGCCTTTGACCAGCGCGGCGGGCCAATTGGTTGCAGATTTCCTCGAAGGCTCAACCGGCAGCCGTCCAGAGCTTGGACCTGAAGAGTCTGAAAACTATTCAAGCGGTTTTGGCTCTGGTGTGGGTGATTTCAATCTCACCATGGATTATTTCCGCATCAATGTCAGCGATCGGATTGCGATCTCTGACCAGCAAGATTTCCTTGAAGCTTTAACAGCTATTGGGGCTTCTAATGGTGTAACCATTGCAGATGGCACAACAACCTTTGGAGCTTTGAGCGCATTGGATGCGGCGGGTGTCTTAAATGTGGCAGATTTTGCCGGTTCGGAAGATCTGACCTCATTTGGCTTCTTCACCAATTCTTTTGATACACGTACGCAAGGTATCGATGTGGTGGCAAGCTCCAGCTATGAGTTCTATGATGACAGCAATACAAACTTCTCATTGGCCTTTAACTGGACCGATACAGAAGTGACCGATATCGGTGCTAATGGCCCTGCGCCTCTGTCTCTTGGACGTCAGCGTCAGTTGGAAGAAAATCTTCCTGCTTTCCGGGGTAATTTTGCGATCAACCATACACACGGGGATTTCCGCGGTCTGGCGCGGGTGAATTTCTTCGGAGAATTCTTCGAATGTCACTTGGACTCAGTCAATGATAACCCGGCCGCTAATGGGTGTGATCTGCCGATTGATGGCAGTGCTTCGGTCACCGTTGATCTGGAAGCTGGCTACCAGCTTATGGAAAATCTGGAGATTGCGATCGGGGCCCGCAATGCCTTTGATACCTCTCCAACAGAGAACCCATTCTCCGGTGTAGCTGGCGCGGCTTATCCTACAACGGCGCCCAACGGCTTTAATGGCGGGTCTTACTATTTCCGTGTGCGTCAGAGCTTCTAGTCTCACCACATAAGGATATAAACACTGAAAGGGCCCCGTTTCGGGGCCCTTTTTTATTGTATATGTCACATATCAGGGGGCTTGTTGGCGACGTGTACGCGGCCATGGGTCGCCGTTGCGCTGCCCGGTCCGCTGGCCGCCGCGCTGCTCGTCCCGCTGGTCGTCGTTGCGCTGCCCGCGCTGCTCAAACCAGTCTATTTTGAGGCGTAGATGCTCTAACGTCCGCCCGCTTGCAAATCCGCCAAGGCCCATTTGGCAAATTGGGCAAGATTGCCGCCCTCAAAGAGATAGGTTTTGACCCCTGCCGCCTCACCGGCTTGCATATCCGTGAGCTTGTCGCCGATCAAAAGGCTCGTCTCACGCTGGACGGGATAGTCCGCCATCGCTTGTAAAATCATACCGGGTTTGGGCTTTCGATCAAAACTGTCCCGGCGATAGCGTTCAATATCCCCCTCTGCGTGATAGGGGCAATAATAAATCTGATCAATTCGGGCCTGTTTATGCGCCAGCTCAGCGCACATCCAATCATGTAGAGCCTGCATATCAGCCTCTGTATAGAGGCCCCGGGCAATGCCGGACTGATTGGTGACAATAAAAACATACCAGCCGAGCCGATTAAAATGACTGATACAATCAGCGGCCCCTGCCATCCAATCAAAGTCATGACGGTGACAGACATAGCCTTTATCGGCATTGATCACGCCGTCACGATCAAGAAAAAGGGCCGGTCGAAGGGCTGACATTCTGCATATCTTATAGCCAGACGGCCTCTAAAACCAGTCCCTATATAAATCTAGGGGTCTGCCATCAGGCTTCTTTCGTGCTCATTTGAGGCTCTGTCTCAATCTTGGCACGCTGTTGCCTGTGCCTCTGGCGGGTTGCCGCCCAAAAAACTAAAAGCGCCAGCGCGACAATTATTGCGGAAAGCCCAAAAGCAGCGCCGGGAAAATCAATCGCCGCCTCCGGTTTGGAAAAATGATGCAGCGTCTGGGTCATGACGATCGGGCCGAAGATCAAGCCAAGTGATTGAATGCTGGCCACCGCGCCATGTAATTCCCCTTGTGCGTTTTTCGGGGTTTCTTGCGACATAATCGCATTCAGCGCTGGCCCGGTCACCCCGCCAAGCGAGGATAGAAGAATGACGGCATAAGCCCATTGCCAAGTATCGGCAAAGGCAAAGCCGACAAGCGCCAATAAGCTAATACAGAGGCCAAACAAAGCTGTGTTCAGCTCGCCCAGTCTCCGGATAAATCGACCGACCAGACCCGCTTGCACAATCGCCGCGCCTATACCGACCGCTGCCAGAGAATAGCCAATTTCATCCGGGCCCCAGCCATAGCGGATTTCGCCATGGAAATTCCAGGTTGAGGGATAGACAATATGGGCGAAGTTAAACAAGCCTATGCAGATGAGAAACCAGGCAATATTCGGTAATCGGGTAAAATGCCGGAAGGCCCCGAAAGGATTGGCACGCTGGATGTTGAAGGGGCGCCGATCTTCTTTTGCCAAGGATTCTGGCAGAACAAACCAGCCATATAGAAAATTAAGGCCGGACAGGCCCGCCGCCGCGAAGAAGGGCAGGCGTGTATGAATATCGCCCAATATGCCACCAAGTGCGGGGCCGAGGACAAAGCCTATCCCGAAGGCCGCGCCAATCATGCCGAAGGCTTTGCCGCGATTTTCCGGTGTTGTCGTATCGGCGATATAGGCATTGGCCGTTGAGAAGGTTGCCGATGAGATACCCGCCAAAGCACGTCCGATAAAAAGCAGATAGAGCGTATTGGCCAACCCCATAATCAAAAAATCAATTCCCAGCGTGGCAATAGAGGCGAGCAGAACCGGGCGACGTCCATATCGGTCCGACAGATTGCCGAGCAAAGGGCTGGCAAGAAAATTCATCAGCGCATAAGTGGTCGTGATCGCCCCGCCCCAGACAACAACCTCCGCCGCGCCCATCCCCGTCAACTCTTTCAGTAAAGAGGGCAGAACTGGAATAATCAGGCCAAAGCCGATCATATCCAAGCTCACCGTGACAAGGACAAATAGGAAGGCATTTTTGGAAGGGGCTTTTTTCATGTCTTTTATTGGGCGCGAAAGAGAAGAGCGTCAATCTGTTTTCAATACCTGCCCCGCAAGGCACACCAAACCCATAAGAACTTAAGAGGAAACACCTAAACCACCCGCCAAAAACCCCGGCCCATTCAATCATAATGGGTGATATAAAGCGCACACTTGATCAAAGTTCTTGTCGCCCCCTTTAAAATGGGTCACAATCGGGGTATATCGCAATATCGTTTATAGAAAGCGATGAGATATTATGGAGCCAGGATCAATGAGCCCAGACTTATCACCTTCAGAAACCAATGAAACCGACCTGTTTGAAACCATAGAAAATGTTCTTGGTGCCTTAAACTGGCAGTTCGAACGCGATGGTTATGATTCGGTACAATGTGTCGCGCCCACCCGCTGGGGCGAGATGGGGTGTCTGTTGACCTATCGCGGCCATCCGCCTGCCTTGCACATTTCACTCACTCTGGATGTGAAGCCCATGTCGCGTCGGCGCAGCGGGATCAGCGAGCTTATCTTGCTTATGAATGAACGCCTATGGCTTGGCCATTTTGACTATTGGGTAGAAGACGAGATTATTATTTTTCGCCATTCTCTTCCCCTTTCCGGGCGCCTGACGGCCAGTGAGGGGGAAATTGAAGCGGTGCTGACTGCCGCTAAGGAAGCGGTCGATAAATTCGTACCTGCATTTAATTTTGTCGTTTGGGCCGGTAAATCGCCAAGTGAAGCCATCGCCGCCTCGATGTTTGAAACAGAAGGTGAAGCTTAGCGCTGACATGCTCTAGTCAGCCTGCTGATTATCCGGATCAAAAATTATGAACCCTATACATATTGCATTAATCGGCGTTGGCCGTATGGGAACGGTCATGGCAAAAGGGTGGTTGCGCGACCCCGCGCCCGATATGCGCCTAAGTCTGATCGCCCCGCGTCCAAGTGCGCCCAATTTGGCTTTGGCGCAAGATAAGCGGGTCACACTTAACCCCTCTCCTATGGTCGCAGACATTGTGGTCATTGCTGTCAAACCACAAATCTTTCCAGACGCCATCGCGGATATTGAACCCTGGATAGGGCCAGAAACGCTTGTCCTGTCGATTATGGCGGGATTTAGACTGGATCAGCTTGCGGGCGCTTTAAAGACAGGCCGCATTATCCGTGCCATGCCGAATGTGGCCGGTGCAATTGGTAAAGGCGTTAGCCTGATTAGCCATGGCACACATGTAACGCCTGATAATAGTGCTGTGGCAACCACGCTTCTAAGCGTGCTCGGCCATGTCGAGGGCCCGATGCCTGAAGGCCAAATGCCGGTTGCGACAGCTTTATCCGGCTGTGGACCAGCCTATGTCTTCTTATTGGCCGAAGCTATGGCAAATGCCGGAGAGAATGAGGGCCTAGCGCCTGATCTTGCCCTCAAACTTGCCAAAGAGACCATTATCGGTGCGGCCAGCCTCATGCAGGATGATCCACGCCATCCAAGTGAACTGCGCGATTCGGTAACCTCCAAAAGCGGGGTAACTGAGGCGGCGCTGGATGTTTTGATGGATGGTGAGGGCATCCCAACCTTGATGCGCAAGGCGGTACGTGCCGCCGCTAATCGGGAACGAACCTTATCAAATTCCAGATAGGCTCTGACAGAGCCAGATAAGCCCAGATAGGCCCAGATTGGCAATGTTGATGTCCGGCTAGGCAATTTGCTATAAAGACTTATATAAAACATATGAAACAGGACAAGAACCTAGATATAAAGCATAAATTGCTTGAAGTGGCGCTGGATATCGCCTCTGAACAAGGCTGGTCTTCGCTTAGCCTGTCCGATATCGCACAAAGGGCTGAGCTTGACCTAGAGACGATTTATCGGATTTCAGATAAGGACGGGCTGCTTGACTGCCTTGAAAGCTGGGCAGATCTAGCCATGTCCGCTTTACCGCTTTCAAGCGAAGCCCGCGATAAGGATCGCTTGTTCGATACGATTATGCGCCGATTTGAGTATTTTGAAACGCGCCGTTCCGGCGTGATTGCCTTGATGAAGGCCCGCCGAAAATCACCGCGGCGGATGGCCCGTCTGGTCCGAGCGCGGTCAATTTCTGCCGATTGGATATTGATCTGCACAGGCCTGGATCAGGGGCCGCGCCTAGAACAGAAATTGCGCAAGGCCTCCCTTATCTGGATACTTGCCCGCACAGAACGGGCCTGGCGTGCTGATATTCATGGCGATTTTGCTAAGACCATGTCGGTTCTGGATCAAAGCCTAACCCAATCTGAAGACAGGCTGGCGAAATTGAGCCAAAAATGCCGCAAGACCCCGAATATTTCTGAGCCTATCGCGGCAGAACAAACTTCACCCTAAGGCCACCAAGCGGGGAAGCGTGGAGACTTAGCTGACCACCATGACTTAGGGCGGTGTTTTTAGCGAGCGCCAGACCCAGACCAAAACTTAAAGCGCGATCCTTGCGGGTTTCATTCAATTTGGAAAAGGGCTGAAGGGCCGCGTCATATTGTTCCGGCGGGATACCTGGCCCATCATCATCTATATAGTGGCAATGGGCCTTTGGGTCGATTATCAGGTGTACTTCAATTTGAGTGCCATATTTTGCGGCATTATCCAGCACATTTTCCAGAGCGCGTTTTATCGCAAGTGGACGAATTTGAAGATGGGCGTCCAAACCCTGTTCTGGCGCAATAAAGCGCACATTCGGATAATGCTGCACACTCTCTTGAACAAGCTCTGTCATATGACACGCTTGTGCCCCTTCAATCTCTTCGCCTTCGGCAAAGGCAAGATAAGCTTTCAGCATCGCCTCCATATCGCGAATATCCTGACGCGCAGAGACGACATCCTCGGTCTGTTCCTGTAATGCCAGATGCAATTGCAACCTTGCGAGCGGTGTGCGCAAATCATGGCTGACACCGGCCAGAAGAATGGTGCGTTGGTCTGCATAGCGCACAAGATTACGCCGCATTCTCAACACAGCTTTAGCGGCTGCGCGAATTTCACGAGCACCAAAGGGGCGATATGTGTCGGCGCTTTGACCGCGCCCAAAAGCACGAATAAGCTTTGTCAGGCGCATGATAGAGCGCACATGATTGCGCAGGAAAGCAAGCGAAAGCCCCATAATCAAGAGAGCAAAAATCGTTGCCCAGACAATAAAGACATGCCCGTTGACAATGATAATCTGTTTTCGGTCCATGACCACGCGCATGATCTGATCACCGGATACTACACGAATATCCAATCGGCGTCCCTCTTCGACCAGATAGAGCTCAAC
>JARFRJ010000001.1 GCA_029287305.1 Hyphomonas sp.
GCCTCCAAAGACACACCGCTCAAAGCCACATTGCCCGTATTCTCCGCCGTGAGCGTATAGGTGATCACATCATCCACTGAGACCGGGCCACTCTCATCAGCCGTCACCTCAACGCTAAGAGATGGATTTGCAACTGTCAGCGAGTAGGCGAGCGTTACGTCACCCGTCTTCTTAGAACTCGCTAGCATATTAATTGTCAGCGGCTTACCCCTATCGGTATTCTCAACCGTATACTTCCCTGTCCGGGTACATGCCCTTCCCTTAAGCACTCTCAAATTGCCCTTACTGACCCTGCAGTTGGGGTTTTCATCAGAAGGTTCAACCACATCCGTCAGCGTTAGATCCTGTTCAAATTTGCCAGCGCTCAAATCTACATTGCCCGTATTCGCCAGCGTGAGCTCATAGTTGATCACGTCGCCCACTTCGACCATATGCAAGTCAGGATCAATCTCCACGCCTGACTTAAGAGCCTTCACCCATAACTCAAGAACTGAATTCTCCGCAATTGCATTGACAAAGGCTGTACTATTCCCGATCACCTCGGCGTTACTGCCATACTGCGCCGGCGCCGTCGCCTGCCCCGTCAGGCTCTGGCTCCTTTTAGACCCGTCCACTATAGATGTGCCCGTCAGCTCACATGTCGCGTCGGGTGCCAGAGGGTCAGCACAGGTCAAGCCAGTGTCAGACAGAGACACACCCGTTAATGACATAGACACACCGCTCAAGGCCACATTGCCATTGTTCGTCGCCGTGATCGTATAGATGATCTCAGCATCCGCTACGACCTCAGCGTTGGCATCGATCGAATTGTCATCTAAATCTTTAGCCGTCACCGCAACGCTAAGAGATGGATTTGCCGCGTCAACAGAGGTTGTAACAGACTCAGTGACCGTCGTATCATTAGCGTTGAGCGCCATTTCAGTAGACGTCACGGTGGCAGACAGGGTGAAGTCGCCTGCAGTATCATCAGCGGCTGTAACCGCATAGGTCACGGTAATCACACACGCTTCAGTCTTTGCCAGCGCGTTCACGGCAGCACCAGAACCGCCCGTAGCAATACAGTCTGAAACGCCACTCGACAGGTCGGCCCCATTCATTTGAAAGGTCGGCACAATATTAGTGTGGTCAAAAGTGGAGTTATTCTCGAGGGTAACTTGATATTCGACTGTGTCGCCTATAAAAATGCCTGAATTTCCATGGTCCTCATTGGTAGAGCTTGCCGCCGGCATATTGATCGTAATGACAGGCTCATTGATAGCAAAATTGGCCGTATAGTTGACACTCCTCGTATCCCGAGTACTGAAAGTTCTTTTGTCATACAAACGAGCGTTGAAATCAAACCGAATGAGGCCGCGAGCCACATCTTCCGACGTAACCGTATAGACATAGTTAACAGCTGATCCGCACACTTTATAGCTTGGAGCGCTACTAGTTTGGCCAGACATATCACATGTCGTTGGGGCCGCGTCGGTGAAGCCGGCAAGATAGTCCCCATTAGCTTGTATACGCATTTCGCCGCGCGTGTTGTAACTTAAAGTAGTGCCTAGTTCAGCGGCGATCACTATAGTTTTACCGGGCTCAACGCGGCCGCCGCCCTGAACAGTCAAATCAGAAAGCTGAAAATACACTCCCCTACCAAGATTGTTAAAATCACTAGTCACAGCCGGTTTGACCGACGGGGTCCACCCCTCGTCTGCCGCTTGCGCCTGCGCGATTGGCGCGGTTAGGACGTGGCCCATAAAAAGGAGCCCGAGAGAGAGGGCAAAGCCGGCAAAAACTCCTTTTCGCGGCGCAGCCATTGCGCCGTCGCCCGCGATGCGAGGGGATATTTGAGCATCCGGGCTCTGAACAGGCCTTACATACCGATCGAGAGCCTGGAAAACACCGCCAAGACGCCTGAACAGACGCTCAAACCCCTTAAAGTATGTGTCATTAGGCTCGCATGCGGCGTTAGGTTCGCGCGCCTCATCTGGCAAATTTTGCCCCCCAGAGGCAGAGCCATCATGCAGACGCCCCAATTGTTCATATTGGGGCACATTCGCGCTTGTGTCAGACCGAAAGCCGGGTCGACATCTATTTAAAAATCTGCTCACGCATGCCCCCCCTGATGGCTGACATGTGTACACTGACGAATACTGATTGAATAAGGCAGAGGCCTCGGCCCATTGCGTCTTGGCCAGCCATATTCTGGCTGGCCGCCGTATTGACCGTTGCCGCGCTGTATTGGCTGGCCATTGCCCCACTGTGCGCGCTGGCGATTGCCGCACGGAAGGTATGCACGCAATGCGCGAATAAAAATATTCACCTAACGGAAATACATCTTTTGGCTGATGGTCCGTAACGGCCGTCAAAAACAACCATAAGATGAATATCCGGCCAGAAATCTTGGCCACGATAAAATCAAACATATGTTCCTCGAACAAAATCATCCGAATAGACTCTGATAAATTTACAAATTTTACTGAATCGCCTATTACTATGCATTATATAGAAATTGTATATGATGTAAATAGGTGTTCATTTAGTTAAATTACTTCAGAAAAATGTTCAGAATAAGGCTTAAATTGGGTTTGTTTCCAAAAGTTTTTTATTTATGAGCATTTATTCATATAAAGCCGGATGGCGGGAGCAACTCTCTCCGTCCTCCGAAAAGGGTTTGAAGTGGAATTTTTACATATTTCAACTTTGGGGGTTTTTGCGCTCAAGACACTCAAGATATTGAGATTTAGGGTCAGGCTGATAGGCGATCTGACGCCTCAAGGCGCGTGAGGCAGAGACGGCATGGCGCAAAAGGGGCTTGGCCGTACAAGCTTGCGGATCAGGCTTGCCGACCAGCGGGACTATCAGGCTTGCCGACCAGCGGGACGACCAGCGGGACGACCAGCGCAACGGGCAGCGCAACGATCAAGCTTGCCGGGCAGCGCAACGATCAGGCTTGCCTGAATAGTCCTCAAGCGCCTTATAAAGACGCCCTCAAATGTTCAGATATTCAGATCAGCTCACGCGTTCGACCATCATATGTTTGATATGCGCGA
>JARFRJ010000025.1 GCA_029287305.1 Hyphomonas sp.
TGCATGAGAAATTCATCTTCCAAAACCCCAACCAGACCGATGCTTGCGGCTGCGGTGAAAGTGTCACGATTATTCCCGCTGAACTGGCGTAAGGTAAACACACTCCTGCCTGCGCACCTGCCTATACAATCCAGTGCCAGACAGAGAGCTGGAGGCAGAGGCAAACAGAGAGCCGAATTTGCAGGGAAAATCTTTTTCGCAAAAAACCATATCCCCCTAATATTTATATAGACAAATCAGGCATTCCACCGCATCCATAATTTATGGAAACAGGCATGATTCAACAATTTCTGGCGGAAGTTGAAGCGGTTTACAAAACCGGCAAGGCCACCGAGCACAGCTATCGGCCCGCCTTGCAAAAACTCTTCAATGACCTGTCAGAAGATATTCGCGCGGTCAACGAGCCGGGCCGGGTCAAGGTCGGTGCGCCGGATTTCGTCTTTCTGGACAAGCAGGATATCGCGATTGGCCATTGCGAGGCGAAAGACCTCAAAATCGACCTCAAAATCATGAAAGGCTATGCCAAGGATCAGAAGAAACGTTATCTAAACGGGTTTCAAAACCTCATCTATACCAATTGTCTGGAGTGGCGCTTTTATCGCGAGGGTGAGCTTTTAGCAGAAATCCGCATCGCGGATTATATGATGGGAATTGCGCCACGCGCCGACCAGTTTGACAGGCTGCTTCACCAGCTTCATGATTTTGTCAAAGAAGCCCCGCAAACGATACGCTCAGCCAAAAGACTAGCAGCACGCATGGCGGGCAAGGCGCAACTTATCAAGGATGTACTGGAACAATCCCTCATTCAGGATGAGGAGGACAAATCTGAACTTTATGGCCAATATGAAGCCTTTCAGGAGTATCTGATCAAGGATATCAGCAAAGCAGACTTTGCCGATGTCTACGCCGAAACGATTGCCTATGGCATGTTTGCGGCCCGTTTGAATGATACCACTTTAGAGGATTTCAGCCGCGAAGAAGCCTTGCAACTGATCCCCAAATCCAACCCCTTCCTGCGCAATCTGTTCACCTATATTGCCGGGCCCTCGCTTGATTATCGCCTAATCTGGATTATTGATGATCTGGCCCGCATCTTTCAGGCCACAGACCTGCCCCTTATCATGCAGGATTTTGGCCAGGCGACAATGCGCAGCGACCCTTTCCTGCATTTCTATGAGGATTTTCTTGCCGCCTATAATCCCCAAAAGCGTGATTTGCGCGGGGTCTGGTATACGCCTGAGCCCGTCGTCGATTTCATAATCCGCGCCGTCGATGATGTCTTGAAAAGTGAATTTGGGATTGCCGATGGCCTCGCGGACAATCGTAAAATCCAGCATGAGAGCGAG
>JARFRJ010000029.1 GCA_029287305.1 Hyphomonas sp.
CGAGCTTGCCACGCAGGTCTTCAAAAAGCTGAAGCGCTAGAGCGTATCGGTTATAGTCCTTGACTAAACCGGCTGCTCTAACGCGGTTGGCAAGCTTAACTCTCGTCCTCTTTTAGGACATAGATTTGCCCTCCCTGGGCCAAAAACTCGCGTGACTTTTCCTGCATGGCCTGGCTCACCTCATCGGCTTGACGCTTTAGGTCGGCCTTTTCATTATCGGTCAGGGTATCGGCATAATCGCGCACTTCGGCGGTAATTTTCATACTGCAGAATTTAGGGCCACACATAGAGCAGAAATGGGCCACTTTATGGGCCTCTTTGGGCAAGGTCTGATCATGATAAAGCCGCGCGGTTTCCGGGTCGAGTGACAGGTTAAACTGGTCTTCCCAGCGAAATTCAAAGCGCGCCCGCGACAGCGCATCATCGCGCAATTGCGCTGCCGGATGCCCTTTGGCCAGATCTGCTGCATGCGCGGCGAGCTTATAGGTGATGACACCGGTTTTCACATCATCACGGTCTGGCAGGCCTAAATGCTCTTTGGGGGTGACATAGCACAGCATCGCCGTGCCAAACCAGCCAATCATCGCCGCGCCAATACCGGAGGTGATATGATCATAGCCGGGCGCAATATCTGTGGTTAGCGGCCCTAATGTATAGAATGGCGCTTCGCCGCATTCGGCGAGCTGTTTATCCATATTGACCTTGATTTTATGCATTGGCACATGGCCGGGGCCTTCCACCATTACCTGGCACCCATGCGCCTGCGCGATTTTGGTCAACTCTCCCAGAGTTTCCAATTCCGCAAACTGGGCCGCATCATTGGCATCGGCAATTGAGCCCGGGCGCAAGCCATCGCCTAAAGAGAAAGAGACATCATAGCGGCGCATAATCTCGCATATCTCCTCAAAATGCGTATAGAGAAAGGATTCGCGATGATGAGCGAGGCACCATTTGGCCATAATGGACCCACCGCGCGAGACAATCCCGGTGACGCGTTTGGCGGTGAGATGAATATAGGCCAGACGAAGACCGGCATGAATGGTGAAATAGTCCACGCCTTGTTCGCATTGCTCTATCAGCGTGTCGCGATAGACCTGCCAGTTTAAATCCTCAGCAACGCCATTGACCTTTTCCAAGGCCTGATAAATCGGGACGGTTCCAATCGGCACAGGTGAATTGCGCAATATCCATTCGCGCGTATTATGAATATTCCGTCCGGTTGACAAATCCATCACATTATCCGCGCCCCAGCGGATCGCCCAAACCATTTTATCGACCTCTTCCTCGACGCTGGATGTGACCGCGCTATTGCCGATATTGGCGTTGATTTTGACAAGGAAATTGCGTCCGATAATCTGTGGCTCAAGCTCGCCATGATTAATATTGGCCGGGATAATCGCCCGGCCTCGGGCAATTTCAGAACGGACA
>JARFRJ010000130.1 GCA_029287305.1 Hyphomonas sp.
GCCCCATATGAATTAATTCGTCGGCCTAAGAAGACATTCCCCTGTTTGGAAAAGACAGCCAAGCCAACATTGGCCCTGTAAAGCTCAGGCTTACGCAATAATGTGCTCATGTTTTATTGATCAATTCTAAGGGTTTCAGCCATAGCAGCCGTCATAACAGATTCGAGCTGACCTGGCTTACTGTTTTGAGCGATGATCGCGGATGCCGGTGCCAGAAGGATATTTTTCTCCTTCAGTTTTTCCGACCAAGCAATGACATGATCAATGGTCAAGGGATAGACGGTTCCAGTGGCCAGAACATGGCCATTTTTTATCGCTTCCGTTTCAAGCGCGAAAAGCTGTCTGTCGATATATCCGGCCTCTTTTTCGGTATCAATATGATAGCGGGCCGCCGCATAGCCCAATTCATGCTCGCGCGCCTCCACACCGAGACGGGTATTCGGGGTCAAGGCGTGCTGCAAAAAGACTTTATCCTGATCTTTGATATGTTTGAGAATTTGTGAGGTGGCTCCGCGCATGGCCATGAATTTATCACCGCCCTGATTGATCACGCCATATATTTCAGGCTTGCTGCGTAAATGTATATTGAGGCGGCGAATATTCTCATTGGGAGAGGTTGTGGGGGACAGGATATGCCTTTGTATGCCCTGATTTTTGCGCTCATAGGTTTCCATCGGAACCTCGATCAGAACTTCATGACCCATGCGCCGGGCATGTCGGATGAGGGCTGTGTCTGTCTCAGCTACAAAGGATAAAGTAATCTCAGGGGGCAATTCATTTATGGCGGACATAGTCTGGGCTTTGGATGTGCCGAGCCCGCCAATAATGAGACCAATAAAGGGTTTATTACCAGGATTGGTAAAGGCACGCGCAAAGGGCGATTGTATCGCAGGGGATATCACCGCTTCGATGATCTGATCTGTATCGCCTTGCGGCAGGGCCTGTGATCTGCCTGATGCCGGGTTCATTTGAACCTCGCTCAAGCTTTGTCCGGGGCTAACAAACCTCCCATTTATCCATATGCCTTGACCTGCGGCAGGGTCAGGGGCTGTATTTCGTGACAGGTCGGCAATGCCAAGATTGGGTTCAGACAGAGCCAAATTGGCCATGTCAGCGCGGCCATCTCCTCTTGTCAAAGGCCATCTTGCACCTTGGGAGGCGGACCTTAATTCAGCACGAAAGAGCAGGCTTTCAGCCTCGGCCCTCTCAAACAGGCCGACGACATATTGTGGCCCTGCCCGAGTTTGGTCCCCGGTAAAATGGATGCCAAATCCAGAAATAGCGGCGATCACCCCATAGAAAAACAGGCAGAGGCCGCTTTGAATGAGCCCCGTGCGCAAAAGTGAGCGATGCCGATAGTCTTTGGCGCTCATAAGTCACCTTTGGGTCTCGGCCATATGGCGCGGTTAAAATATCTGATAAACAGGCTGAGTGTGCAAGCCGCCTTTACGACAGTAAAGCCTAATTTGGACCCATGAAAAGGCTCTAATACGCCATAGCCATATTTTTGGCGGCTTAAATCGGGGATTGCAATATCACTCATCTATCTGATCGTGTCGCGCCTGTCTTGAAAACCGAAAAGGGGGCGAAGATGGAAACCTATAGCTTTAAAATATCTCGCCATCGCCAAGTAAGCCTTATCATAATAAAGTTACTCAGGTCTGAATCATCAAAAACTGTTCAAGCTTGACGTATCTAACCTGTCTGGGTTGCGTGTTGCGCGAATTTACCCGGCTCTCTCAAGATTTGCAGCGCCCGGTCCAATTGATAATCTTCACCGTCATAGGCTTCAGGCGGTTGATCTTCAGGCAGATGTGGGCCGCGTCGCATGCTGCCCTCTTCATTTTTCAGGGCATTGGGCAGATCCGCTTCGGTATAGCGCTGATATCGCGCCAATTCCTCTTCTGTGACCCGCTCCTGGGCAACTTCAATATCCGGGTCAATCCCGGTCCCCTGTATAGAGCGCCCCGACGGCGTATAATAACGCGCCGTTGTCAGGCGTACCGCGCCTTTATCACCGCCCAGTGGAAAGACATTCTGCACCGACCCTTTGCCAAAAGAGGTCATGCCCAAAACCATGGCGCGGGCACGATCCTGTAACGCTCCGGCAACAATCTCAGAGGCGGACGCTGAACCACGATTGATCAGCACAATCATGGGAACATCCTTGAAAACCTCGCCCGCTTCGGCACTGTAACGTTGATTATTGGAAGGATGACGGCCAAAAATGGACACAACTTCACCCCCGGATAAAAACATGCCGCTGACACTGACCGCCTGATCAAGAAGCCCGCCCGGATTATTACGTAAATCCAGTACCAGACCTGTCGGGCGCCCTTTGGCCTCGCTTGTCAGCTCTGCCAAAGCCTCTTCCAAAAGCAGCGTCGTGCGCTCATTGAAACCGGATATGCGAATATAGCCGATATTTCCCTCTTCAAGACGGGAGTGCACATATTTTGGGCGAATGACTTCGCGCGTGAGGGTCACGTCAAACGGTTCAACACCTTCCCGGACAATGGTAATAGTAATGTCTGTTCCGGGCTCGCCGCGCATTTTCTTGACGGAGTCCTGCATATTCATGCCAGCGATCAAGGTGCCATTTATGCGCGTTAGTAAATCGCCGCTTTTCAGACCCGCCCGGCTGGCAGGGGTATCATCAATGGGCGCAACGACTTTGATAAACCCCTTTTCCGGGATAATTTCTATGCCCAGTCCGCCATATTGGCCAGAGGTATCAATCTGAATTTCCTGATAATTTTCAGCATTTAAATAGCCTGAATGCGGGTCCAGAGAGGTAAGCATGCCATTTATGCCCGCTTCAATCACGTCCGCTTTGTCAATTTCGGTTACATAGTCGGAGTCAATATAGGCCAAGACCTCGCTTAATATGGTCAGTTTGCCATACACTTCTGCGTGCGGGTCTTGCGCATTCGCACTTGAGCTTTCCAAGAGGGAGGCACCGATCAAACCGCCGCCCATGACGGCTCCAAAAAGCATTCCCAGGAATAAGGATCTCATCAATCACTCCTCATTTAAAGGTGGTCCGAACGCATATCGCCCAGTCCTGTCAACTGTATATGAAACATGCCGCTTGCAGATAGATATGGCAAGCTATTCGGCTCTCTTAGTTTATATACAGGTCGATCATAGGTTAAATTATTCATATATATACATACATATAGTCTCAAAACGCAATCTGATCAAACCCGCTACAGGGTTAAATGGAACCTGCCGCCTGGTATGCGGGCGAGATGCGCTTAATTTCCGAGCCATTTTGCCGGGTCTTCGGAGCGGTCTTCCTTGCGCAATTCCAGATATAATTCCGGCGGCGGATTTTGCCGGGCGGACATACGCCCGACCGTTTCGCCTGCCCGCACACGTTGGCCGCGCTTGGTATAAATTGTGCCAAGACCTGTCATAATAACACGATAATCATCACTGGTTCTGATAATCAGCATTTGACCATAGCTTCTGAACGCATCTGAAAACTCAACCACGCCATCGACCGGGGCGATAACATTTGCGCTTTGGTCTGTGATAATCGTAATGCCTTCGGCTGTGCTCCCCGTCTCCCGGCGTGCGCCAAAGGCTTCAAAAACGCGCCCGGCAACCGGGCGTGTCATGGCACCAAGTGCTGTGGGGCCCAAGGGACGCAAATTTGTCGGCTGCGGCGGAATAAGCGTTGCGCGCAGGGCAATTTGTTCAATCCGGGCTGGCTTTGGGCTTGGTGAAGGCGGCGCTCTTGCTTCCAGTTCAGCCAATAATTGACGCAGCGCCTGCGCGCGCGCTTCCAAATCTGCAAGCCGTGTTTGAATCCTCCGGCTCTCGCTGGCCGCATCGCGATATTGCAGGCGTTTGGCAATGGCGAGTTTTTCAATCGTCTGTCGTTTTTCTGAAAGCTGTGATTCGGCGGTTTCAAACCGGATTTGCTGTGTATTGATCCTCTCTTCCAGCGCGTCCAGCTCGGTTATCTCCTCGGCCAGACGTCTGGCCTGTTCGGCGAGTTTTGGCGCAGTATCTCCCATCAGGATAATTTTGCGGATGGATTGATGGATTTCATCCGGGCTGATAATCAGGGCCGGGGGCTGCTGGCGAGCGGTCAGCATCAAAGTGGCGAGCAAATCTTCCAAAGCCGCCTCATCTGAATACAGGGCTTCGCGCGCGAGGCGGCGGCGAATATCAAGATCAATCAGCTCGCGCTCTGCCTTTGTGGCATCCTCTTCATGCTGGCGGCTCTCAAATTCGGCCTGTTCCAGAGCGGCATCGAGGTCGTCCACATCGCCTTTGACTGTATTTTCGGTGCCCTGCAATAATTCCAGTTCACGCCTCGCAGTGGCGACCTCTGCTTCCAGGACCTCCAGCTCATCGCGCGAAAACATATCCGCTTCCTGTGCAGGAGCAGGCACAAACCCTGTCAGGATGAACAAAGAGAGACTAAGGAAAAAGCGAGCAAAAACCATAGACGTGCTTATAACAGACTTCATTTATCCAAAAGAGGTTTTAGGCTGTAAATTCCATTTCCCCTTTGCGAGGGTTCATACAGACTGTGCCTTCTTTTAGGAGCAAAGCGCAAGACGGCGCAAACGCTCCCTTGCCTTTGCGAGGGTAAACAGGGACCGTTTGATTGAGGACAGAGAGGGACCGTTTGATCAAAGCCATGTCTCTCAATCCTTTCAAAGGAGCAGACACAGCATATTTGCCGTCCGAGACCGTCAGCTAACTATCGCTTCAATATATAATAAGTGTTGCGCGCCGGGCCTCTCGATACAGCTTAAAAGGTCTTCACGCGCGATGCAGACAGTCAAGGTCGCAGGCATTGAAACCGCGCGGGAAATCCTCTGGCGTAACCTCGCCGCGCGCAGACGTCAGTTATATTCTCACCAGTCTTACCGCCCGGAGCGTCTGAGAACGGGACAAGTTCAACATTATCCTTTGTCCAATCAAAACTGTCATGCTCGTCAGACTTGCGGATTTTGCTCGCCCCGTAAACACCTGTGACAATCACTCTTGCGCGCAACGTAACCGTCCATCAAAGGCTCCTGACTAACTCAATGTCTTCAGTGTTGAGTTCTCGGATCCGCGCCAAAACACTCTCTGGTGCGTCATAAGCTGAGGGCGATATGTTCAATCGGGGTAGCTCAATGTCCATTCTGAACACCTCTTTTAGAATCTCAGAACTCAGCTCTTCCTGATGCAAGACATGGATTCGGTAC
>JARFRJ010000138.1 GCA_029287305.1 Hyphomonas sp.
GAGACAGGAAGGAGGAGATGCGGTTTTCCTGACAGGGCCTATAAGAGGCGTATATTAAAGCGTCTACGATTGTTCTGAAATCGCCCATAAGCCCTATAAAACAGCGCGGAGTTTGATCAAACCCCGCATAAGAAATAGAGGGAATTTACAGCCTAATCACTTACAGAGGCTAAAATTTTTAGCCCCAAATAGATGAGAGTGTGAAAAAGACAGTGGCCGAGAGTAGAGCCGCGCTGGGCACGGTGATCACCCAAGCGGTAATAATTGTCATGAAATTTTGCCGTCTGACCAAAAATCGGCGTTTACGGATATCAGGGTTGCTTTCAACGCGCTCGTGCGGCTCGGGTGTGCGCCCGGAATTGCGCCGGATATAGGCTTTGCGCGTTTTGGAGTGGGCATTATACCACTCCCGGAAAAACCCAACCCCAAACACCCCGCCAAGGGCAATATGGGTTGAACTGACCGGCAGAGCGAGCCAGGAGGCTATAATCACCGTTGTCGCCGCAGACAGGGCGACACAGAAGGCCCGCATCGGGTTCAGCTTGGTGATTTGTTGCCCGACCATGCGGACAAGTTTCGGACCGAATAATATTAGACCAAATGAGATGCCAAAGGCCCCAATCAGCATGACCCAGAAAGGAATGGAAACCTGCGCCTGTATGATCCCGCTTTGCAGGGTGGAGACAATCGCGGCCAAAGGTCCGATCGCATTGGCCACATCATTTGCCCCATGAGCAAAGCACAATAATGCAGCAGAAATAATCAGAGGATATTTAAACAAAGTGTTCAAAGACTCATTGGTATTGGGAATCCCGCGCGACTGTCTGCGAATGAGCGGTAAGCTGATTAGCCAAGCCAGCCCTCCCATGACAAGACCAATGATGATCGATTCCATAAAATCAAAGCTGTGAATTTTTTTCACACCCTTGATCGCCAAATAGGCTCCAAAAGCGGTTGCCATCATCGCAATCAGAATGGGAACCCAACGCCGGGCCGCAATGATTTTATTATCCTGATAGACAATCACTTTATGGATCAAGGCCAGAACCAGAGCCGCCAGAATACCCCCCAAAACGGGCGAGATGACCCAGCTGGCGGCAATCCGGCCAAGCTCTCCCCAATCGACAGACGTAAAACCTGCCGCAGCAATGCCCGCGCCTGCAACCCCGCCGACAATTGAATGCGTGGTAGAAACCGGTGCCCCCAGCCAAGTTGCCAGATTGACCCATAGCGCAGCTGAAACGAGCGCCGCCATCATCAGCCAGATAAAGGTTTGAGGACTGCTTACCATGGCGGGATCAATAATCCCCTTGGAGATCGTATTGACCACATCTCCGCCAGCTAAAATCGCGCCTGCGCTTTCAAACACGGCCGCCATGACAAGCGCCCCAATCATGGTCAGCGCCTTCGCGCCAACGGCCGGGCCAACATTATTTGCAACATCATTGGCGCCGATATTCAGCGCCATATAGGCACCCAGCGCTGCGGCAACACCGATAAACAGCGCACTGGATTGGCTGGTCACAAAACTGGCCGCGATCACTGCGGACAAGGCAATGAAAATAAAGGAAAAACCAGAAAATAGGAGCGTGTTTGAAGAACGGTTAAAGCCAGCTTTGGAAAAGCCTTTTTCGAGTTTAGAATTGGCTATAATGTCATTAAGCGGCATCGGTCGTCTTATCCTCACCTGATGACGCTATCGCATACGCGAGTGACACGGGTGAAGCAATAGGCAAATCACACGAGGGGGTATGAAATTCCTATGACGGATCGCTTTGCCTCACCCGCTTTTTGACACTGTTCCTTTTTTAGAAATCGAGCTTGATGCCGAGGCGAATATCTCGCCCTGGCAGAGGGACACTATCCTTTAAAAAGGATGTGGCCGTACGCCCGCGTATATCTCCCAGATTATGGGCCCGCAGATTAAAGCTCAGATTTGAATAGGCTTTGATCGGACGCGCGGAAAGATATAGATTAACAAAGGTAAAACTTTCCGTGGGCAGCTCAAATGCACCCGTTCGGTCCTGTGCTCCATTATGCTCAACTTCAATACGGGCACTGCCGAGCTTTGAGCCAGCTGACAGTCCGCTTAAAATCGAGAAAGGCGGAATGCGAGGAAGATCGGCCTCTGAGGCATCACTAAAGCTTGCGCGCACCATATCTGCCTGACCATGCCAAGCAAAATCAATTGTGCCGAAACTGTCTGTCTCGAGGCTGCCCAGATCAGCGTCAAATTCTATCTCAAACCCTCTGAACCGGGCATCTGCCGCGCCAAAGGCAAAGACCGGCAAGCCATCCAGCTCCTCACCTGTTCGGCTTTCAAAGATGAAATCATCATAATCTGTGACATAGCCGTTAAAGATAAAGGTATAGGGTCCAAACTCGCCGCGCAGTGTGCCTTCAAAACCGAGCGCGGTTTCTTTGCCGAGCATGGCATCCCCAATCTCAAAACTGGATGTCGCCAAATGCGGGCCAAAGGCGAAGCTTTCTTCCAAGGAAGGCGCGCGTTCTGTGCGAGCCAGATTAAGGCCGAGGAAGATATTTTCACTGGCTTCCATACCGATCCCGCCAATGATGCTGAAAATATCATAATCATTATCCACAGCTTGCGGAGCCCCGTCTTCTTCCATGATAAAACGATCGGTTTCGTTTTTGACATGCTCATAGCGCAGCGCCGCATCCATCACCCAAGGACCTTTTGTGAACTCTGACAAAGCAAACAGACCGATCTGCATTTGCTCAGAAGGTGGAACGAAGGCCTCTTCACCGAGAGCGGAAAAATCCCGAAACCGAAGCTGTGTGCCATAGGCCATTTCCAACTCACCGCCATAAGCGGCATAGGTTTTGCCTAAAAGTTCCAGACGGGCCTCAACTTCATCATTTTCAAATTGCGTGGCGATTTCCATCTCTTCGCCTTCCAGCTCGAAATGACGATAATCCCCATAGCCCGAGCGGAATTTAATCCCCCGGAAAGGCCCAAAATCACCTTGTAGGTCGCCTTTTACATCAT
>JARFRJ010000140.1 GCA_029287305.1 Hyphomonas sp.
GTTCTAAAGGTACAAATCACTTATGGTTTGCATCAAAGTCCCAATATCTGCCGTTTTTTTGTCGGTCGCCTTGCCTGATGAGCCAAAACGTCCCTGTACAGCGTTGACAGCCCGGTCAAGATATTTTTCATGGGTTTAATAGTCATACCGTTTAACAGAAAGTGTAAAACGGGCTTTATCAAGGACTATCAGAGAGGCTCATATGCAGCGTGTTCAGTTAAACCCCTACCCATTACTGATTTTTTGCGCCTTGCTGTTTCTGGCCTATATGTTCAAAGGCGTTTTGATACAGCCGCCACAAGCCGATCCAGATCACCCCTTCAATACTGCGCGCGCTTATGAGCGACTTCAACGCATTTTGGGACCAGAAACCCCACATCCGGTAGATAGCGATGCCAATGATGCCGTGCAGACCCGATTGCTGGCAGAGATTGAAGCGCTCGGCTTTACACCTGTGCTGAGTGAAGCACCCCATTGCAGAAAGGGGTGGGGGCGGATCAGTTGTGCCCGTCTACAAAATATCGCTTTCTGGGTCGGCGATCCAGGGCCTAATGCGGTTATGTTGCTTTCCCATTATGACAGTGTTCCGGCAGGCCCCGGTGCCTCCGATGATGGAGCCGGGCTCGCGGTCAGCTTGGAGATTGCCTCTCTCCTTTCCCAAACCCGCTTAACGCGCCCTTTGCTTGTTTTGATCACAGACGGCGAAGAAGTTGGCCTGCTCGGGGCCAGCTATTTTGCCGAGCATGATCCTCTGGCCAAACAGATCGCTGCCATTGTCAACCTAGAGGCACGCGGCGTCGAGGGGCAAGTTTCTTTCTTCCAGTCCAGCCGCCCGAATGGTCGCGATCTGGCCGCTTTGAATGTCACGACAAACTGGCCAGCAGCCAGTTCCATGAATGCTGATATTTATGAAATGCTCCCCAATGACACTGATTTGAGTGTATTTCTGGAAAGCGAGATTGATGCCATCAATCTGGCTTATATTGGTGCCCCTGCCTTTTATCACACACCAGGTGACAATCTGGCCCGGCTTGATCAAAACTCCCTTTTTCATATGGGCGCAACCGCCCTTGCCGCCGCGAATGGTCTGCTCGCGCAAAGCGGGACAGAAAACGAAGCGCAATATCTTTATATTGATGTTTTGGGCATGTATTTACTGGTCTTGCCAATATGGCTGGGCGGCCTGCTAATAAGCCTGACCCTTCTTCTGTGCCTGTTCTATCTGATGACCCAACGCCGCGACGGTATGGCCTGGGTCCGGCCCATGGCGTTTACGCTCTTTGCCCTCATTGTCGCGCTCGGCTTAGCCGCACTTGTTACACAAGGGGTTGGGGCCTTGCGTGATGAGGTGATGTTTGGCTCTGCCCATCCTTTTGCATTGCGCGGCCTGCAGGTTTTAGCTTCTATGCTGGGCGCGCTTTTGCTTTATGGATGTATATCTTTCAAGACAGACCAAGATTTGCAATTCATTTCAATCTGGTTCTGGTTCAGCGTTATCGCCTCGCTCAGCTTTTTATGGATACCGGGCAGTCGCATCATTTTCGCGCCCGCTTGCTTGTTCTTTTCTCTGGCGATTTTAAGCTATTTGATTAAATTACCCTGGCTGGCAAAAGTTTTTTCCGCTTATGGAATTTTGGCCTTTGCCGTGCTCGTTTTACCTCTGGCCGCGTCCGGTGAAATTGCCCTTGGGGTAGAAAGCGCCGCGCCCTTTGCCCTGTTTGCTGGCCTTATTCTTCTCCTAACCTTACCCTATTTCTGGAGCACGCCGCGCCTGACGGGGTGGTCCTATACGCTTTGTCTTGTGAGTATTGGCACAGCAATTGCAGGCTTTTTTGGGACAGCTCTGGTCGTTCCCGCCTATAGTCCGCAGGCCCCGCGCGCCGTTTCTATACAGCATATTCAAGGCGATGCCTATGGCGCCCCGGTCTGGCGGATTGGCGGAACAGAAGCGCCCCCCGGCAATGTGCGGGACAAATTTGAGTTTGGTGCAGATACTCTGCGCGGGTCAGGCTTTATTGCCTCTGCGCCAGAGTTTGAAGCCGAGCTGATGGGCCTCAGTAAAACGTTTTTGAGTGAAAACGAGCGCTCCTATAGATTTCAGCTTAAGCTTGCCGTTCCAGACATGGATCGATTGATCCTAGACTGGCCTGACACTGTACGTCTGGAAACTCTAACCTTTGCCGATCAATCCATTGATTTTAGCAGTTTTGAGGAGACACGCCTGATCTGCCATGGCCGTTCCTGCCGCATATTGGAACTTATCCTGTCTATAGACAAAGCGCAGATGCCCGCCAAATTGGACCTGCAAGCTCTTTATTTTGGTTTGGGTCCTAAAAGCAATCAACTTATCTCCAGCCTGCCAGACTGGACCCTTCCCCAGCATACGGGCGATCATCGACGCCTCGTCACATCTGTAAGATTTACACGAGAAGATATCGCCCCTCCTGCCCCAGTTGACGAAACCGATGACGCGACAAATGATCAGACTGGCGAGATCGATAAGGCCGAGGGGCCCTCTGGAAACGTGTCAGAAGATGAAAATCCAGACGGCCTGTAAGCCGGGTTCTGTTCCCCTATTAAGGTTCGGCAATTATTCATCTGGGATGCCCTTCACAGAACACCTCGTGCGACACACCCGGAATGCGGGTCAAAGGCCCCGTATGCATTCCCTATTTGGTCTTGCTCCAAGTGGGGTTTACCATGCCGCTTACCTTTCGGTTCGCGCGGTGCGCTCTTACCGCACCCTTTCACCCTTACCGCGCTCGCGCGCGGCGGTCTGCTTTCTGTGGCACTTTCCCTCAGCTTATGCTGGGCGGGCATTACCCGCCACCTTTCCTCTGTGGAGCCCGGACTTTCCTCCAATACCTATACAGGCATCAGCAACTGCCCAGCCATCTGGATAGTTTTTATATAGCAAAATTTAAAGCAGAACAAAACCAAAAGTCAGCGATAGGAGTGTAAATCCAACCAAAACCCCAAAAACACCTATATAGAAGGGGCAAATCAGCCACAGCCGGTATTGCTGACTTATTCGGCGCACATCCGTTTCAGCGCCTTGATAATCGCGCTTCAAAAGGTAATGCACAGTTTCAGAGATAGCCAAACCCGGCGTGTCGGGAAGCGCACCCGCCTCTGCCTTCTCATCTGGAGGAGGTATCTGCAAGCCTGCATGCGCACTGGCAGACTTAAAAGTCCAGAAAA
>JARFRJ010000167.1 GCA_029287305.1 Hyphomonas sp.
CTCCCAATCCCGCCTAAAGCTTGAATGATAGCGTCCCACATTGAAAGCCCGGTTCATGCCCTTGAACCGGGCTTTTGATTTATTTGCACACGGTTTATGATCAGGGTCTGTTTTTATGGATTGCCAGCATGAATGAAGAGTATGCCAATATATCTTGCTTCCAGCTATCTATCCTGTTCCAACACAATAGTTTTAAAAAGGAGCGCTCCTATAATAGGCCCATCAGATCCTCTCAGCATACAGTATCAGGATGAGGCGCTCGTGATCTTGAATAAACCGTCTGGGCTTTTGTCTGTGCCAGGACGCGGACCAGACAAGGCCGATTGTCTGATCAGCCGGGCCAAAGATATTTTCCCAACGGCTCTGACCGTACATCGCCTTGATATGGAAACCTCAGGCCTGATTATCCTAGCGCTGAATAAGGATATGCAACGCGCCATGTCCCGCCTGTTTGAGCAACGTAAAATCTCTAAGACCTATATTGCACGCGTATTTGGAAATCCTTCGCAAGAAAGCGGACGAATTGACCTGCCTGTTATCACCGACTGGCCGAACAGGCCGAAACAAATTGTCGATCATGATCGGGGTAAAGCGGCTCAAACCGAGTGGCAAACCATCACCCATGAGGGGAATATCACACGCCTGCATCTTACCCCTATAACGGGGCGAACACATCAATTGCGCCTGCATATGGAGGCCATGGGGCACCCGATATTGGGCGACAGTCTCTATGGCACGCCGCAAAGCCGAGCCGCCGCCCCGCGCTTGCAATTGCATGCCACCACGCTTAGCTTTCAACATCCAGTCAGCAGCAAGACCTGCACGCTTTCCTGCAAGCCGCCTTTTTGAGTCGACATTTTACGAAAAAATGCCAAATTACACCTTATGAAGACATATGATCAGGCACAGACTTATCTTGGACGCGCGCAATATGCCCTTGCACAAGGGGTAAGGTCGGCCTGGTATCAGGCGCATCTGATCATGGCACGGCGACGGTCCAGCCCGCTGACCCGCCCGGGTGACCCCCCTTATATCTCCCGAACGGCGCCTTTGGACAAAAAGGCTCTACGCCGCGCCTTTCTGGATGTGTTTCGTCAAGATCGCGCCAATATTGAGGAAGGGCTTTATCCGGCTCCGCAAGACTTCCGCTTTGAGAATATAAAGCAGGTATTGGACCTCTCCCAAGCTTTTCTGGAAGATGCCAAATCCGTCGACCAGCGCCGCACGGCCCGCGCTGGCATGGAAATACGCCATGAGAAACCCGATCTGGTGGAAAAATACCCGGCCTATTACCGTCAAAACTTCCATTATCAAACAGATGGCTGGCTGTCGGATGAAAGTGCGCGGCTTTACGATACGCAGGTTGAAACTCTTTTTTCCGGCGCAGCTGACGCTATGCGCCGGGCAGCTTTGGCTGAAATTGCACGTGTCCTGAGGGGCCGCGATCAACGCGCTCAACACTATCTTGATTTGGCCTGCGGTACGGGGCGTTTTCTGTCTCACGTCATGACCGGTTTTCCAAAATTGCAGGCCGCTGGGCTCGACCTCTCTCCCCATTATGCCAAGGCGGCTCGCAAGGCGACGCAAAATTGGCCGCATGTCAACATTGCAGAAGGCGCAGGCGAAGATATACCCTTTTGCGATCACCAATTTGATTTGTTAAGCGCGATTTATCTTTTCCATGAAATCCCACCCAAATTGCGTTCGCAGATTTTCCGCGAGATTGCGCGGGTTCTAAAACCTGAGGGCATTTTCATCTTTGCAGACAGTCTGCAATATGGAGATGTGCCGGGCCTTGATGCGGTTCTTGAAGTCTTCCCGGAAGGCTTTCATGAACCCTATTACAAGACTTATCTAAATGCCGATCTTGGTAAGGAAATAGAAGCGGCTGGCTTTGCTCTAGTTAAAACAAATTATGCGTTTTTAACCAAGATACAAGTCTGGCGCAAACATTAGAGAAACGCCCATGAAAATTGAAATGCTCATAATTATTGGGATTTTTATCGGGTTTATCCTGCTGGAAATCATCTATACAAATTTCTTCCGCAAAAAGAACCAGACACTGTCTGATATTATTGTTGAAATTGTCAGCACAGGCACCCTGATTGGTCTGATACAACCGATTATTCTGGTCACCAGTTTCAGCCTGTGCGCCTTTCTGATCCCTGATGCGCAAGACCTATTGGAAAATTGGTCCGCTTGGGCCGTATTTGGGCTGTTTTTGATCTTTGATGATATGACCCAGTATTGGTGGCATCGCACCTCTCATCGCGTACCTTGGCTGTATAATTTGCACAGAGCCCATCATAATGCCGAATATCTCTCTATTCGCGTGGTCTATCGAAATAATCTGTTTTACTATTTCATGATGCCCGGCCTGTGGCTGTCTGGCGCGCTGATCTATATGGGCGGCGGCGCGGTGTATGCGGTTTATATTGCCCTCAAAATGGCGATCATTTTCGGGGCACATTGCGATGTGCGCTGGGATGAGCCCTTATATAAAATCAAATGGCTGTCACCGCTTATGTGGATCGTGGAACGCACGATCTCCACCCCGGCCACCCATAGCGCCCATCATGGTAAATATGCGAGCGATCTGGCCACACATTATAAAGGCAATTACGGAAATCTTCTCTTCTTCTGGGATGTATTGTTTGGAACTGCGCACATCACGCGTGAATACCCCAAGGATTTGGGGGTGGAAAATCTGCCGCCTATATCCACACGCGCACAATTATTGTGGCCTATATTTCGTTCAGAACAGAAACAAAAGGTGCCAAGCGCGGCTGAATAAATCAGCTTCCCTAACCCATTTGCCCCTGATGGCGTAGTTTGGCATCCGCCAGAACACAAGCCATCATAGCCTCCGCAACAGGGACCGCGCGTATACCGACACATGGGTCATGGCGCCCTTTTGTGCGCACTTCAACCTCTTCTCCATCGCGGGTTACAGACTTCACAGGGGTTAGTATAGATGAGGTTGGTTTGACCACGAGCCTTGCCAGAAGAGCTTGTCCCGTGGAGATGCCCCCGGCCACACCGCCATTATTATTGGACAGAAATTGCGGGGCTTCAGCCCCCTTGCGCATTTGATCGGCATTTTCCTCACCAGACAGCCGCGCCGCTTCAAAGCCTGCGCCAATCTCAACCCCTTTGACCGCATTGATCGACATCAGCGCGGCGGCAAGCTCAGCATCGAGCTTGCCATAGACAGGGGCGCCCCAGCCGGCTGGTACATTTATCGCTTCAACCTCTATAATCGCGCCAGCAGACGAGCCCGCTTTGCGCGCCTCATCCAAAAAGCTTTCCCAGACCGGCACAATCTCAGCATCGGCGGCAAAAAATGGGTTGCAGGCTGTCTCATCCCAATCACGGCGTAAAGAGGCCTTATGGTTGCCAATCTGGATCGTGGCTGCTCTGATCAGGATATGCGGCCCCAAAACCTGACGGGCGACCGCCCCGGCGGCGACCCGCATCGCCGTCTCACGGGCAGAAGAGCGCCCGCCGCCGCGATAATCACGCAAGCCATATTTGGCATCATAGGTTTGATCGGCATGACCTGGGCGATAGCGATCGCGTATTTCAGAATAGTCCTTGGAGCGTTGATCAACATTTTCAATCATCAGGGAAATCGGCGTGCCAGTTGTGCGCGGCCCGTCCGTGCGGTCATCTTCAAATACGCCAGAGAGGATTTTGACCTGATCCGGCTCACGTCTTTGGGTGACAAATCTGGAGGTTCCCGGACGGCGCCGATCAAGATCACGCTGTATCATCTCTGGCGTAAGAGTCAGGCCCGGCGGGCACCCATCAATCACGCAGCCAATGGCCGGCCCATGACTTTCTCCCCAAGTGGTGACGCGAAATAAATGCCCGAATGTATTATGAGACATATGTGAAAGCCTATATTGCTATGTATAGTTCAAGGACAGAAATGTCCGCTAAGTCGAGGCTAAAGCTGCCAGCCTGTCATAGATGCGCGCATCTAAAGGCAAGTTTTGGGCAACATCAAGGTTTTCCTGCAAATGCGCCAGCCGGGTTGTATTTATCATCGCCATATCAATATCGGCTTGAGAGAGCGTAAAGGCGAGCATGGCCGCTGGCGCGGATAAATCCTGAAATGAGGCAAGGAGATCATGGGGTCGGCTTTGCGCCTTGATTAAGTCACCGCGTTTGCGAGCTAAAGCCCGGGCGATATACCAAATATCGGCAAAAGATTTAGGGCGATAAAACCCTTTGCGATACAAGGCCTGTCCCATGGACGCGATCGCAACGACTTTCTTTTTACAGGTCTTTGCTAGGCGAAAACATTCTGCATGGCCTTGTGAAAAAGCATTAAAGGCCCCCATAATGACATCAATATGCGGCTGTTTAGCGGCAAAAAGTAGTGGCCCGCCCTGGCCGCACACGCCAATCGCGCCAATCTTCCCTTCTTGTTTAAGCTGGCATAAGACCTCAGAAGTAGATTTGATCTGCCCTTTGTTTGGTCCATGCAAATAAAGAATATCAATCCTGTCCCGGTTAAGGCGGTTTAAACTGGCCATAACATCGGCGCGTATTGTCTTGGGGCTAAAATCCTTCAAGGGCGCGCGTCCAGGGCGATAAATCGTACCGGTTTTGGAACTGATGGTCAGCGGATAACCCTGATGAGCTTTCAAGGCCTGCCCCAAACGCCGTTCGGCTTCCCCGCCAGCATAGAACCCGGCTGTGTCAAAATGTGTTATACCGCGCTCCAGCGCATAGGCGATCAGGTGCTCTGCCTTTCTGGCAGAAAACCAGCGCTTACCCCAGACCCCGCTAGCTCCAAAGCCCAGACGGGAAGGCGTCAATTTATCACAAGAGGTCAAATCGGTCTCTTTATCCCTTTGCTTAACATCCAAACCGTCTATAAATCATTCATGGCAAATAGAAACATAATTCCAGATACACCCAGCACGGAAAGCTATGTCAATGAGGCGGCGCGTGGGGGCATACCGGACATAGATGAACCGTTCGGCCTGCTTAAAGACTGGCTGGCCGAAGCTCGGCAGAGCGAAATTAATGACTCCAATGCCATGGCGCTCGCCACGGTAGATGAAACCGGCCTACCGGATGTGCGCATGGTCCTTTTAAAGGATTTAAGCCCGGACGGCTTAACATTTTATACGCATGAAACCAGCGCCAAGGGTCAACAATTAAAGCACCAGCCCAAAGCCGCTTTACTGTTTCATTGGAAATCCCTGCGCCGTCAAATCCGCATACGCGGACAAGTCATACAGGTTCCTGATTCTGATGCCGATGCCTATTTTGCCAGTCGGGCCCGGCAAAGCCGCTTGGGGGCCTGGGCCAGTGATCAGTCGCAACCCTTACCAAACCGCACTGAATTGAAACGCAAACTAGAAGACGCAGAGGAAAAATTCGGTCCGGATGGCGATATCCCCCGCCCGAAAGCCTGGCGCGGCTTTAAATGTGTGCCACAACAGATTGAGTTTTGGCAGGATCAGCCCTTTCGCCTGCATGATCGGCTTGTATTGACACGAGATGGATCAAGCTGGTCCCAAACCAGATTATATCCTTGATCAGAAGTGTCCTTAAAGGAGGCAAAATATGAAACTCGGATTACAGTTAACCCTCGCCTTTTTCTCGCTCATCCCGCTTTATTTTGCCTTTATCGGGGTCAGTCAGGGCACGATGCAATTTACACAGACCGCCCCATCTGCCCTTGATAATCAATATCGCTATTTATCAGCCTATTATCTTAGCTTAACTTTTTTCCTCTGGTGGATTATTCCCCATATTGAAAGACATGCGACCCCTGTGAGGATTATTGCCTGTGTCGTCTTTCTTGGGGGGCTTGCCCGTTTCTACTCCATTCTTGACACCGGCGTCGGCGAGCCGATCCAAATTGGCGGCATGCTGGTTGAACTTGCTGCGATTATGCTGATCCCTTGGCATATGAAGCTGAAAAAGACACCTAAAGCGTCAAAACCAGCTGACATACCTTCCCAAACCCAAACGCATACGCCCGCCTCGAAGGATTAGGGATAAACAGGGTTAAGGCCAGCCGCAGAACTGAAACAGTGCTGAAACCCGATATCATCTGCATTCATATAATCAGCCACGCGATAGGGTTCATCTGTCGCCAGAAGTACCAGTCCAGCCTTGCTTAAGTCCTGATATTCTGACAAATCACCGTCTTGTGCATATAAATCATCCAGACGCTGGCC
>JARFRJ010000169.1 GCA_029287305.1 Hyphomonas sp.
GGTCGTAATGGCGCATTTCCGGCTGTATTTGGTACAATTTGGGTGCATTTGGGGGCCTCTATAAGCAGAGCCTGAACAGGCTTTGATCCGCCCTTTAAAACGACAATTCCCGCCAATTTTTTGGGGGATAAGGTGTTGGATAAGGATATTAAATCCAGTGTGAAACCGTGCGAGCCTTGGGTCCAGATTTGCGGCGCGGATGGCCGGATATGATTTTCAAAGGGGAAAAACCGAATAGAGCGGACAGATGGGCGCCAACCCTCCGGCGCGAGGCTTAATTGCCATTTGTCTTCGCGCGCGACCCAACACGCCTCCCCATCAAAGCGTTGCGGTGTGCGCGCCAGATTTGCCGCAATCTGCTCGCCCTCGGCTTGATTAGGTATGGATGCTTCAGAGACCGGCAGTCGCATCGCCAATTGTATGGTTTCGGGAATGCAAATATCCTTACAGATAAGATAATCCAGCTGGCCCGCCAGAATAATCTCTCCTTCGGCCTGCGGTGTGACGCCCACCTGAAAGGGCAAAACAACGCCGCCCTGATAGCCATAATCAAGCAAGTCCGCCTCAGACAGGGCAAAGGCTTCAGGCGCAGGCCACAGGAACTCTTCCGCCTCCGCATGTTTTAAACTATGCCAGTCCATTTCAGGGGGTAAGCCACTATCGCCCGGATTGCGCCAATAAATGTGCCATCCGGGCGCAAGCTTAAAGTCTATGCCAGCAAAAAAGACCTCTCCAGCAATAACTGTCTCGCGCTCTGCGATAAGTTTAATCTCAGCCCGGCTGGGCTCTGGCTTAAAACTATCAGGCTGGGCCTGCGCATAGGTAAAGAGGCTAAAAACCCATATCAGGCACAGGAGAAAGCTAATCTTTTTAAGCACATCAACCCTGAAAGTCATCGATCAGCCCAAAAGGCCAGCCTCCAAAAGCCCGGCCTCCCAGAGACCCGTATAAAGCGGGCTTTATGCTGTTCCAGCTTGCTGAGGCATTTTAATGGCACGACTAATCACTTGCGGCCACAAAAGAAGCGATATGAAATGTGCATAAATCACACTAAGCGCGCCTGTCTCGCGAATTTTCTGGAAGTTTTCCGCCGACAGATTATTCAGCCTTTCTTCCGAGATTGCCCAATAATCCGCAATCTTCTGGGGCGCGCCGCTTTCTTGCCCATTCGCGTCACGCGGCTGGAAATTGACCGTTTTTTCCTCAAACAAATCATGCTCTTTCATAATATTGAGGAATAAATCCGTGCCGCGGCGCTGGCGCTCAAACTCTTTACAGAACTCAATCGCATTTTTGGTAAATTCAGACGGTTCCTGACCGTCAAAAAAGGCAACATCCGGTGTATCAGACACCATCGGCGCATCGCGATCCACACAGAGTAAAAGCTGTTCACGGGAATCATCATTAGCGAACACGAAAGGATATCGGCGCACAAAGGCCGGAATATAATGATCCTCAGAGGGAATACCCTCCGCGCTGACATATAGGTTCTGACCCTGACGAATTCCCATCACAGCAATTGGCGCTCTATTCTCGCCGACAAAGATAATCGGATAGGAAGAGGCGGCCATGCCAAATTCATTGGTCGTCAAAGGCACGGCATGCTCGGTACGCAAAAACTGGAACGGGCGATCAATCTGCTTGACCCCTAAATGGCCATGCGCGGCCACTGACAAAGGTTCAGGCTTGCTGTAAAACATAACATTGCCAGATACTTGTGACTGGCCTGGCATTAAGGGTGTTTCCACGATAAGGGGCTCCTCGATAAAGTCATCATTTTTTCGGGTCTGTGAGCGTGATGTAAACCACATACATACTCTAATTTATTATTCTTAAACGCGTTTCAAAAGACACGCGCACTGAAAAGCATGCCCGCGAACCGCGCAGATCCTGTAAAACAGCGCTATAGCCGAAATGAATGTCAGAAACAAGATAAAGCTTGTCCAGAATAATACAGGAGGCGTGAAAATAGTGTCCTCAAGGAGAGGCAAAAAGAGCTTTTGCGCTTTAAGCTCTTTTGCCGAGGCCCTTAGACAGGGGCCCTGGCTAAGGCGCCTTCATAAAACCTAAACTCCGAATAGGGAACATATCTGATCCATCTTCCTTTGTCTTTGTCAGCAAGGGAAAAATAACCTTCAGTTCATCATCGCTTAAGCCGAACCCTGTCTCTTA
>JARFRJ010000191.1 GCA_029287305.1 Hyphomonas sp.
AAAAGCCTTGAAAATTTCCTCCACTCAAAATGGTCTTGTCATAGGCTGTGATCAAATGCTCTCGCTTGGCGAGGAAGCTTTTGATAAGCCCAAAGACATAGCCGAAGCCACCGCCCAGCTAAAAAAGCTGGCTGGCAAGACCCATATTTTGGAAACCGCAATTGTCATTGCAGAGGGTGGCCAACTGGTCTGGCGAAACTTGGCCCGGCCCAAATTGACAATGCGGATGTTTTCCGATCGATTTCTCGGTAATTATATCGAAAAAATGGGCGGGTCACTCTGCTCCACGGTTGGCGGTTATCAGCTTGAGGGCGTTGGCAGCCAGCTTTTTGAAAAGATTGAAGGGGATTATTTTTCCATATTAGGCCTGCCCCTCCTGCCCCTCATGGATTATCTGAGGCAGCGCCAAGCGCTTCTATCCTGATGCAGCATTATGCGGTTCTGGGGCAGCCGGTCGCCCATTCTCTCTCGCCGCTCATTCACAAAGGTTGGATGAAGGATTATAATCTGGCGGCTGACTATGTTGCCATTGAAGTTCCCAAAGACGGGTTTGGCCCCATAATGGGCGATTTGGTGGCTGAGGGATATCTTGGCTTCAATGTAACCCTGCCCCATAAAGGCCATGCCTTTAACTGGGCAGGCTCGCTCACAAAGCGCGCGCAAAAGATTGGCGCAGTGAATACATTGTCCAGGCAGGCCGATGAAACATGGCGTGGCGATAATACGGTTGCGCCGGGCTTCCCTCAGGCTTTGGTTCAGCTTACCGGCGCAGAGCTTGCCGGCAAAACCATAACGATTATTGGTGCAGGCGGCGCGGCGCGGGCACTTGTCTATAGTCTGGATGCAGCAGGCGCGAAGATTAATCTGGTCAATCGCACCAAGGCCAAGGCAGAGCAGCTTTTACGCGCCTATGGTATGAAAGATCATAAGGCGCTGGGGCTGGATGCACTCAAAGCCTCTGCTGATATATCAGATATTTGTGTCAATACAGCCAGTCTTGGTTATGACGCCGCAACGCTTGATTTACCCGATGGGCAAGAGAAACTGTTTTATGATATTTCCTATGGCAAAGCCGCAGCACAGCAATTGCAGCTCGCCGCCCGTCAAAATTGGCAGACCGCTGACGGCCTATCCATGCTGGTCTATCAAGCGGCGATCAGTTTTGAGATTTGGTTTGGTCTGCGCCCAGACCCCGGAGCCGCTTTTCGGCGTATCCATGCAAAAGAGGCATAAATGACGCTTTATCTTGGTTTAACCGGCTCAATTGCCATGGGTAAAAGCGCAACCGCGCAGATGTTTTCAGATAGCGGTGTCCCGGTCTATGATGCCGATGCGGCGGTGCATGGCCTCTATCAAAGAGGCGGCGCAGCCATTGCGCCCGTCAGCGCCCTTTTCCCCGAAGCCCTGAAAGACGGGGCCATATCGCGTGACATATTGCGCACTATCGTCTTGAGTGCGCCAGAAAAGCTCGACCGTCTTAATAAAATTGTGCACCCTCTGGTCGCTCGCACACAACAGGCTTTCCGCGCCAAATGTGAGGCAGAACAGGCCCATTTTGCGGTTCTTGATATCCCGCTCTTATTTGAGACAGGCGGCGAGCGCTCTTGTGATTATATTGCCGTCGTCACGGCAAGCGCGGCCCTTCAGCGCGCGCGCGTCCTGTCCCGGCCAGATATGACAGAGGCAAGCTTTAAGGCAATTCTGGACCGCCAGTGGCCAGATGCCAGAAAACGCGCGGCAGCAGATTTTATCATTTCGACAGGGTTTGGATTTCGATTTACACGCGAGCATGTCGCCGCCATAATCGCGCTTATGCAGCGAATCGCCCTCGAAAAGACGCAAAATCATGACACAAATTCGGGAAATAGCCTTTGATACGGAAACAACAGGCCTTGATTGGGCCGGGGAAGACAGGATTATTGAGCTTGGCGCAATAGAGCTTATCAATCATATCCCAACAGGCAAAAGTTTCCGCCGTTATATCAATCCGGGTCGATCTGTCTCAGAGGCGACAATACGGATAACCGGCATTACAGATGCAGACCTGAAGGACAAACCGGCTTTTTCAGATCCGGATATTGTTGATGCATTTCTGGCCTTTGTCGGAGACGCCACGCTGGTTGCCCATAATGCCCAATTTGATCGCGGCTTTTTAAACGCGGAACTGGAACGCTATCGCTATAGTCCTATTCTAGAGCCACGCTGGATTGATACTGTGGCTATGGCGCGGCTAAAATTTCCAGGCGCCCCGGCCTCTCTCGACGCCTTGTGTCGCCGTTTTAATATTTCACTTGAAAGCCGGACAATGCATGGCGCGCTTCTGGATGCGCAGCTTTTGGCCGATGTCTATTTGGAACTATTGGGCGGGCGGGCCCGGCGGTTTGAGTTTGAAGAGATAAGCCAGGGGGTTGAAGCGCACCGTCCGGCCAAGGCGCGGGGGCAGGCATTGCCCTCTCTTCGCACAGAAGAAGAAGCCAAAGCCCATGCGGGCTTTATCTCGCAGATCGGGGATCAGGCCTTATGGCATAAATACACCAAGACAAATTAGGCTGAATGCCCGTTTAAACCTTAATGCGCTGCACCCCGCGCCTCCCAAAGCGCTTTCAACCTGATCCATTTTAACCCGGACCAGCTCTAGCTTGCAGCCATGGCAACCTTATTGTCTTGCGCCAGTGTTTGGAAAACAGACAGGACCTTATTGATTTCCTCTTCCGTATGGGCTGCAGAGACAGACAGGCGCAAAAGGCTGATCCCTGCCGGTGTCGCAGGGGGCCCGGAAAAGTTTACATAGACGCCGCGATCCAGCAATGTATTAAAATCGCGCACAGCCTGCTCCTCACTGTGACGACGAATAGCGATAATTGGGGAGGCGTCTGCCGCCAGATCAAACCCCATTTGCGCTAGCCCTTCATGCAATTGACGAGCTCTGGCCCAGAGATTGTCGTGCAACCCCTCTTCGGAAATGATTTTTTCTAAGGCAGCTTGCGCGCTGGCAATCGCTGAGGGCGAAGGTGAGGCTGTAAACATATAGGGTCGTGAGACGCGTAACAGCTCAAATTGTGGGTGTTTTGAAGAGCAAAACCCGCCAATAGAGGCCAGCGATTTGGAGAAAGTGGCCGAGTAGAAATCTATCTTGTCCAGGACACCCATGGCCTCAGAGAGGCCGCGCCCTTTGGGGCCAAAACTGCCAAATGAATGCGCCTCATCAACATAAATCATCGCCCCATGCCTATGGGCAACTTCCGTCATTTCATCCAGAGGGGCCAGATCGCCAAACATGGAATACATGCCTTCAACCACCACCAGACGCGCTCCATCTGTGTTTTGGCTGCGGCTGAGGCGCTTGTCCAAATCCTCTGCATTATTATGCCGGAAACGTATCGTTGTGCCCGTGGAGAGGCGCGTGGCATCATAAATACAGGCATGGCTATCAGCATCGATAAAGACTTGGTCCTTCGGGCCGACAAGCGCAGAAATAGCCGCAAGATTGGTTTGGTATCCGGTAGAAAACACAATCGTTGAGGCCATTCCCATAAATTTATTTAAGGAGCGTTCCAGCTTGGTGTGTCCAACATAATTACCATTGGCAACGCGTGAACCGGTTGTGCCCGTTCCATGGGCATCAATCGCCGCCTTGGCGGCGGTCACACAGCTTTCTTCAAAGGTGAGACCAAGATAATTATTGGTCCCAATCATAATAACTTCCTTGCCCTCAATCACACCGCGCGTGGGCGAGAGGATGTCATCAAATTGAATGCCGATGGGGCTGCGCCCGATTTGCACGGCGCGAGACATGCGTTCAAGATAGGGACTAAATTTTTCAAAAATGCTCATCTGGGGTCTCCGGGCCGTGTGCCCTCTCATTTATCAAGTGTGGCCTGATCGGTCTGTTTGGCCTTAAATATGCGCCTCTTCGGCGCTCTTTGATCAATATTGCCATATGGGGCCATTTGTCTTTAAGGTCAATTTTTCCTTTCATAAACGGGGGGTTTAGCCGGTCATATGTCATCAAGCTCGGCTGTAAATATTTCTTCAAGGGCTTTGCGCAAAGTGCGGGCTTCGGGAATAAATGTCCGGCCCGCCCAATCCGGGTGCAAAAGCTCACGGATTTTTCCCGGGTTTACAAAGCTTGAGGCCCCAAAGGGTGTCAACAGGCTTTGATTGAGCTGGGCAAGGCTTTTCAAAAGGAAGACAGGCAGCGGGATAGGGCGTACCGTTTGGCCGCGGGCCTCACCTGCAATGGCAGCCAGTTCATCCCAATTGACAGAGTGGGTGCCCCCACACGGCTCAATCAAGCTCTCCGGATTTGGTTGACGGGCGAGCTCAATCAAATACCGCGCCATATCCTCAACATGGACAAAGGAAAGCCTGTTTTTGCGATAGACCCCGGCAGGAACCGGCAGGACCCCTCTTTTCAAAGCTTTGATCATCGGCTCTGTCGCCTTGTCGCCTGGACCGATAATGGCCGGTGGGCGGACAATGATAAACTCCATGTCTCCTTTTTCAAATTCGGCGGCTGTCTCGCCCGCCCTTTTTGAGCGCGCATAATCGGACAGTTCTGCCACACGGGCGACCAAGGATGAGACGAGGATGAACCGTTTTGCACCTGCTTTTCGGGCCGCGCGCGCTGCATTGGCCGCCCCTTCCGCATTCGCTTTTAGCAGGGCTTTCAGACTTGCCGCCTTAGTCAGTCCGGCCAAATGAATAAAAATATCAGAGCCTTCGGCTAGGCGGGATAAGGCGTCAGGGTCTGCCAAATCTCCTGAAACCGTTTCGACACCCTGCACCGTATATTTGGAGCGAACCATAACCCGCACGCGGCTTTGCCGGGCAATCAGCCCTTTGACGACGGACCGACCAATAAAGCCAGTTGCGCCCGTTAGGGCATATTTCGGTTCAGACCTGTCCATATTGGCGGTTAAAGCCTGTTTGTTTGGATCAAGCAAGGCAAAGATAACAAGGCGCTAGGCCGTTTTCTCTTTATAGCGGCATAAATGATGCACGGCGCAGGCCCCGCATTTGGGCCGGCGCGCCAGACATGTATAGCGTCCATGCAGGATGAGCCAGTGATGGGCTCCCTGCTTGTACATTTGCGGTGTCGCCCGCTCCAATTGTGCCTCAACGGCGTCCGGCGTTTTTCCGGGCGCAAGGCCTGTGCGATTGGAAACACGAAAGATATGCGTATCGACCGCAATGGTTGGCTCGCCAAAGGCTTCATTCATAACCACATTGGCGGTTTTTCGGCCCACACCGGGCAGTTTCACAAGCGCTTCGCGCGTATTGGGAACCTCGCCCTTATATGTATCAAGGATAATTTGAGACAGGGCGATGACATTACGGGCCTTATTGCGCCACAGACCGATGGTTTTTATATATTTTTCCACGCCTTTGACGCCCAGCTCTAGCATTTTTTGCGGCGTGTCCGCGACCGCGAAAAGGCCTTTTGTGGCTTTGTTGACACCGATATCTGTGGCTTGCGCAGAAAGGGCCACAGCAACCAGTAAAGTATAGGGCGAGCTATAATGAAGCTCGGTTTTTGGGTCGGGGCGCTCTTCGGCCAGAATTTTGTAAAATTCCGCAGCCTTTTGCGGCCCAAAAACCCGTGGCCGTTGTTTTTTGCGTGTCGGCTTGGCGGCGCTTTGAGGGTTTTTCTTGGGCGGGGATGTCATCACAGTCATCTTACTTTATATTTTTCAGACCTCTATAGCGCAGTAGAGACGTAATATGGCGCGGCGTCCGGTCACATACAGGCCTGTGGGCAATGCGATATGTTTTATAAATGACCGTCACCTCTAGCTTGCCAGAAACGGTTTATCTTGAAACAGCCTTACGCCCGAATGCCTCAATCGGGATAAGGGGGCAAGTGCTGTTGATCGCCTTTTTTTGCAGTTTTGCGCTCGGTTTTGCGCTTTTTTATGTCAAGGCGGGGGCTTGGCCAGTGGCAGGTTTTTTCGGGCTGGATATTCTGGCTCTTGTTTTGGCCGTCTATTTCAATTGGCGCGGTCAAGCGCAGGTGACCTTCGTTCGTGTCGACGAAACCCATTTGCGACTTTGGCATAAGCAATGGGGCCGGGCGGATAAAAAACTGGATTTGCCCGTGGCATTTGTCCGGGTTGAGCTTGAGCCTTTGCGCCGCCAGTCAAACCTGCTTAAATTATGTTATGGCACAGAATCCTGGTCACTTGGTGGATTTTTAAGCCCAAAAGCGCGCAAAGAGGCGGCTGAGACGATTCGCCAGGCCGTACATTTTGCCCGTAGACGCGCATAATCTCTTGATAAAAGCCCTATAAGAGTGTCATAATGAATTCTTATAAAAATGATATCTGTTCAGCAGATACGCGCAAACACACATTATGCATTGGGAGATGATCATGGCAGATACCGCCGATCCGATCGGGCAAAACTTACAGCGTCCGGTTCCGACAAAGCCGGAAAAACTGTTTGAAACCTTTTATGATTTTGGCGCGGAGATTCCGACGGCGGATAAGATTAGCCTAGATCATGTTAATATTACCGATCCTGAATTGTGGCGACAGGGCAAATATTGGGACCGGTTTGAGCGTTTACGCAAAGAGGCCCCAGTGCATTACACTGAAGACAGTTTTGTCGGCCCCTTCTGGTCAATCACCCGGTATGACGATATTATGGCAGTTGATATTGACCATAAACGGTTTTCTTCTTCTTGGGAGCATGGTGGGATTACGCTAGGCGGCCCACCGGAAGACTTCGATCTGCCTATGTTTATCGCCATGGATGAGCCCCTGCACAGCATACATAGAAAAACTGTGCAGCCTTCTGTCGCGCCGCCCAATCTGAAAGAATTTGGGCCGCTTATTCGTGAGCGTACACGAAATATACTTGACACTCTTCCTGTTGGCGAGGCGTTTGACTGGGTAGATACCGTCTCCATTGAGCTGACCACAATGATGCTTGCAACCCTGTTTGATTTTCCTTTCGAAAATCGGCGACAATTGACCCGCTGGTCAGATGTTGTGACGGGGATGAATAATCCGGATATTTGTCCAGGCGGCGAAGAGCAATGGCGCCAAGAAATGCTGGAATGCATGATGACATTTGTCCAGATTTTTGAGGACAGAAAGAATAATCCGCGCACCAACGATCTGATGACCCTACTTGCGCTAGGTGAGCAAACGAAAAACCAGACGCCGAAAGAATTGCTCGGCAATGTCATCCTGCTGATTGTTGGCGGTAATGATACAACGCGCAATTCCATGACAGGGGGGCTTTACGCGCTAAGCAAATTTCCTGATCAATTCGAGCTCTTGAAATCCAATCCAAGCTTGATACCGAATTTTGTATCGGAAGTGATCCGCTGGCAAACACCTTTGGCTCATATGCGGCGCACGGCCACTGAAGATGTGGAAATGCATGGCCAGACGATCAAAAAAGGCGACCAGGTTGCGATGTGGTATGCATCTGGTAATCGTGACGAGACCCACTTTGAACGCCCCAAACAAAACACAAAAAAACACCCAAACCAACGCCAGCATCTGTCTTTTGGCTTTGGCATTCATCGCTGCGTAGGCAATCGCCTGGCAGAGCTTCAATTGCAGATCCTGTGGGAAGAATTGCTGGCCCGCTATTCTCATATTGAGATTTTGGCCGAGCCAAGCCTGACGCCAAATGCCTTTGTTAAAGGCTATACTTGGATGCCGGCTGTTTTGCATAAATAGCAGGCCTGAGTGTTGGTAAATGAGGGCCGTTTCAAGCCAAGAAAAGTCAATTTGAGGCGTCAGATTGCTTAAATTGGCCTTGATTGCGGGAACAGCGGCTGGATGATCAGTGGGGCGAGCAGCGAAGTGGGCAGGTAAACCC
>JARFRJ010000241.1 GCA_029287305.1 Hyphomonas sp.
TTGGCGCGATTGTGCCGAAATAGAGGTCTGTGACAGAGGCAACTTGCAGAGGGGCAATGATGACGGCGCCGGCTGTGCCGTCAGCATCAGCGGCAAAAGATGGGGCTGCAATTGTAGCGGCCAGAGCGACAGAGGCGAGGAATTTGATGGTTTTCATGGGGGTATCTCCAAAAGGTGTTTGTGTGTGTTCAAGGTTTAGGTTTTAAAGTTGTTAGGTTTGGCGAGAGTGCCCCGCCGCTTGAAGATAGAAATATCGAAAATCGCGCCTGCGTATCACTGACCTTTTAGGTCGATCTGCCTATCCTATGACCAGAGACCCTGACCAAAAGGTCAGGGTTTGAGGCGCGCGTAGCAGATTTTGAGAAAGGGGTGATCTGTCCCAGGCCTGCCCCATTATTGATCATTGCAGAAAAGCCGATAAGGTATTTCTGCATTCAATATAAGGCTTTAGGATAAGGTAAAATGGGGGCAAAGGACAAAGCAAAAGCTTGAAACGACTATAAAAGCCAAGCCCCGTTCATAGTGTGCTCGGTCGGTCAAACCCGGTGGTTTTAAGCTTTACAGGCTTTTTAAACCCATACATTCCTTAAAGCGGAATATTGGAGTGCTTTTTCCAGGGGTTTTCCAGCGTCTTGTTCTTTAATGTGCGCAATGCCCGTGCCACGCGCCGCCGCGTTGAATGCGGCATGATAATATCATCAATAAAGCCGAGCTTGGCGGCAATATAAGGATTGGCGAAATTATCTTCATATTCCTTGGTTTTCTCGGCGATTTTCTCCGCATCCCCGATATCTTTGCGGAAAATGATCTCGACCGCGCCTTTTGCGCCCATCACCGCAATTTCCGCCTTTGGCCAGGCATAATTCACATCGCCGCGCAAATGTTTTGAGCTCATCACATCATAGGCCCCACCATAGGCTTTACGTGTGATGACAGTGACTTTCGGGACGGTGGCTTCTGTATAGGCAAAGAGCAGTTTCGCGCCATGCTTGATCAGTCCGCCATATTCCTGTTTCGTGCCGGGCATAAAGCCGGGCACATCCACAAAGGTAACAATAGGCAGGTTAAAACAATCACAAAAGCGCACAAAGCGCGCCGCTTTGCGTGAGGCATCAATATCCAAAACGCCTGCCAGCGTCATCGGTTGATTGGCAACAAAGCCGACAGTTGTCCCTTCGATGCGACCAAATCCGCACAGGATATTACTGCCAAAATGGGGGGAAATTTCAAAAAAATCCCCCTCATCGGCAACTTTCTCGATCAATTCACGCATATCATAGGGTTGATTGGGATTATCCGGAATAAGACGATCTAGGCTTAATTCTTCCCGATCCGGATCATCAAAACTGTTCCATATGGGTGGCTTTTCACGATTGGAGAGAGGAAGAAAATCAATCAGTCGGCGCATTTCTTCAAGCGCATGAACATCATTGTCAAAGGCGCCATCAACGACGCCGGATTTGACCGCATGTATGCTGGCTCCGCCGAGACTTTCATGGCTAACTTCTTCATTCGTAACCGTTTTGACCACATCCGGGCCGGTGACGTACATGTATGAGGTATCTTTTACCATGAAAATAAAATCAGTCAGGGCAGGGGAGTAAACATCGCCCCCCGCACAAGGGCCCATAATCACCGAGATTTGCGGGATAACGCCAGAGGCCATTACATTTTCAACGAAGATATCGGCATATCCGGCCAGTGATTCGACGCCTTCCTGAATGCGGGCACCGCCGGCATCAAAAATACCGATAATGGGAGCGCCAGTTTTCAGCGCTGCGGCCTGAACTTTCTGGATTTTAGCGGCTTGCGCGCTTGATAATGAGCCGCCAAAGACAGTGAAATCCTTTGAAAAAACATAGACAAGGCGTCCATTGATCAGTCCATTCCCCGTAACAACGCCGTCCCCGGGAATACGCTGATCCTGCATGCCAAAATCCGTGCAGCGATGCTCTACAAACATATCAAATTCTTCAAAGCTTCCTGTGTCCAGAAGAATTTCGATACGCTCACGTGCCGTCAATTTTCCTTTATCATGCTGACGCTGGATGCGGGCTTCACCGCCGCCCATTCGGGCCTGCTCACGTCTGGCTTCCAAAACTTTCAGTATTTGTTTCATTCGGGGCATACCTTATCTGGATTATCTGCATAACTTGATAAGAGCACCGCAGAGCAAAGCAAGTCAAAAGATACGAAAATTATTATGGATGCTTGGAGGAATGAAGCAAAGGCGCACTTTCCATGGCTTGATATGCAATAACACCCGCATAGAAGGCTCTATGCGGGTGAGAGTGTGCTGTGCAAACGGATCGATTTCTACCGTAACGGCTCTAGGCCTATTGGGAGCTGTGATAAACTATCTTGTCGTGCCTTTTAATGAGCCTTAAATTATGTAATCCAAAAGTGCGCTGAACTACACCGCCGCGAATAATGCATTCATAAGGTTCATGTTCAACACCATGTAGGTTCCTTAAAGAGGCCACACCATAAACAGTAAACCCATGTGGACCTATCTGTTCGGCATAGGGTGACCCGATAAGCAAGGCGCGAGAAAAGCCCAGCCCTCTGGCTTCATAACGCAAAGCCAGTTTGCATTTATCGATAGCCCGCGCGGCAAGGTTTCTAAGTTCCCAACTGGATTGACCATATTCATTGGTCCAGCCCCGGCGATATGTATAATTCGACCGAAAAGGCAGGGTGTGACGGTTGGACCAGCGACGGTTATGATATTTGTGCTTATAACGCCCTCTGTATTGGCGCATATCACGCTTTTTATTATGGACGTGGCCCCGATCATAATCCCGGTGGTGACGATCCCGATGGGTTCGGTCATGCGCGCGTTTATGGTCTCGCTTGCCCCGATCATGAGAGCGCGTCTGTTCTCGCTTGCCCCGATCATGAGAGCGCGTTTGTTCTCGTTTGCCCCGATCATAAGAGCGCGCCTGTTCTCGCTTGCCCCGATCATAAGAGCGCGTTTGTTCTCGTTTGCCCCGATCATGAGAGCGCGTCTGTTCTCGTTTGCCCCGATCATGAGCGCGCGCCTGTTCTCGCTTGCCCTGATCATAAGCGCGCGTCTGTTCTCGTTTGCCCCGATCATGAGAGCGCGTCTGTTCTCGTTTGCCCCGATCATGAGAGCGCGCCTGTTCTCGCTTGCCCCGATCATGAGCGCGCGTCTGTTCGCGCTTGCCCCGATCATGAGCGCGCGCCTGTTCTCGCTTGCCCTGATCATAAGAGCGCGCTTGTTCTCGCTTGCCCCGGTCCTGAGCGCGCGCCTGTTCTCGCTTGCCCCGATCCTGAGAGCGCGCTTGTTCGCGCTTACCCCGGTCCTGAGAGCGCGCCTGTTCTCGCTTGCCCCGGTCCTGAGAGCGATCCCGGGCAAAGGCGGGTTTTTCTGGATAGGATATTTTAGGGTCTTTTTGATCAGGCACTTCTCCTCGTTGAGCTAAAACAGAAGGGGCTAAGAGGATGGACATTGCCAACGCTATGACGATCGCTCGGATGTTTAATTTAGGCTGTGGCATATGATAATTATGCCATATGGAAAATTACCTAGGCTGACAGGGCTGATGTGTTACATTCATATTTGGCTAAAATTATATATAACTTACTGAAAAATTTGAAATTTTGTTTAACTTTTTTTCTTCAGGGAGTTGACATATAGACCCAAATTTTGGGCTTCGGTCTGTTTTGCGTCCAAAACTGCTTGCATCTCTTCATCCTGACCCCAGTTTTGCATTTGAAATAGTTCTGGTAAAATCGCAGCCCGATGGGCAGTGTCAGTGTCAAGATGGCTTTCTAGGACAGCTGACGCCAAAAGCGCAGACCCAAACAAAGATGTGCCATAAAGAAGACCTGTTAGCATGAAATCATCATATCCTGCGGCATATTGCCTGGCTGCCTCAAGCGATTTTGGGGGGTGATCAAGGGCAATAAGGCTCTCTTGGTTAACTTTCAGGTCAATGGACAGCGTGCATGCGGCCCAATCACGGATCGGGGCCCATAACTGGTTTTGGGTTTGCGCCAAATCGGCAGGCTGTGTGTCGGGAAAGCAGAGTAAATCCGTCTCGCAATAGCGAACAAATTCGCCGATCATATCCGGGCGTTGGGAAGGCGTTCTGTCCAAAGCGACATTGGCCATCCGCGTCAGCGTCATAGCGTGCATATTTATTTGCGAGCTCTGTCTATCCCATTCTTGTGCAATTATCTCGGCCAAAAGGGAGGTAGGTACACACAAAGGCTGATTTGCTGGTGTCCGCATAGGCCGGTCATCGAGAGCAATTGCCCATCCAGCCTCAGTTTCAAGAATAGACACAGTTTTATAAAAACGCTTTAGCGGTGTTTGGCTCATAATAGTGTGTCTAGCTCATGATACTGTGTCTAGCCGCGTCGATCTGGTAATAGGATATCTTCGCGCGCTTCGCTCTCAAGAAAGCCAAGCGTTTTGAAGGTTTCCTGCATATGGGCAGGCAGGGGCGCGCTGATGTCGAGTGGCTTTTGTTTGGGGCGCGGCAGGATAAGGCGGCGGGCGTGGAGATGTAGGCCAGATGCAATTCCCGTAGGGACTTCCTTGCGCGTGGCATATTTTTGATCCCCAAGAATAGAGGCGCCAAGCTCAGACATATGAAATCTTAGCTGATGGGTCCGCCCTGTGACAGGCTTGAGCGCTACCCAAGCGGCGCGCTGTCCGGCTGTGCTGATGACAGCGTAATCCGTGATTGCATGCTTTGCGCCGAGCATGCCTTGCCGGGCGCGATACATACGCTCCTTGTCCTCCATCTCGTCCTCGCCATTACCTTTAGCCATCCAGCAGCGCACTTGTCCGGAATGGGGCTGGGGCACCTTTACCGTAATCGCCCAATAGAGTTTCTCCAGCGCACGGGAGCGGAAGAGGGCCCCCAGCTCTGCAGCGGCGGCGGGATGCTTTGCGATGACAAGTAGGCCGGATGTCTCGCGGTCTAATCTGTGCACAAGTTTCGGGCGATATTCGCTATCACCTTGCAACAAGCCGATAAGCCCATCTACATGCCGGGTAATATTCGTGCCCCCTTGAACGGCAAGACCGGGTGGCTTGTTGAGGACAAACAAGTCCTTATCCTCATGTAAAACAAGCTCTTGGATGAACCGCATCTCAGCTTTTTCTGCTTCCGATTTCTTGTCTGTCCAAGCATAGGTGCCGCCAGGTTTTTGCGCGGATTGTTTAGGCGGTATGCGAATTTTTTGTCCGGTTACGATGCGGGTATTTGATTTGGCGCGCGCGCCATCAACACGAACCTGACCGGTTCGGATCCATTTTTCAACTTCACCCTGGGTGAGTGAGCGCCGTCGTTTCAGCCACCGATCTAGGCGGCTGCCCGTCTCTTCGGCGGTGACGGTTTCAATCTCAATAGAAAGAGAGGGTGCCATGATTAAACTGTTCCCTGTTGATAAATATGTGTGGCAATCCAAAGCCCCAGAAACAACGCACTCACCCCAAGGGCAAGGGTTGAGCCGGTATAAGCGGCGGCTTTCAAGAAAGTCTCAGATCGCAGCATTTGGGCGGTCTCCAGCGATATTGCCGAAAAGGTTGTAAAGCCGCCCAGAAGACCTGTCAGCAGAAAAAGTCCCGCAGGTCCCTGGAGAGAGATATGGCGCGCGATCAGCCAGCCAGCCACTAGGCCCATGAGCAGACTGCCAAGGCTATTGACAATAAATGTCCCCCACGGCCAGCCTTCCGGCAGCAACCGCATAGCGCTAAGGCCGATGCCATATCTTAAGCTTGCGCCAAATGCGCCGCCAAGGGCAACCAGAAGAAAACCATACATAAAGTGGCCAGACTATAAAAGACGAATATGACTGAGAGTGCTAAAATGCTCTAAGTTTGCATTGTCTTGTTTTGTAAAAATCGCTCAAGCCAATGTATATCATAATTGCCTTGAATGACATCCTCAGCCTCGACCAGTCTTTGATGCAGGCCCAGCGTGGTTTCAATCCCGCCAATAACCATTTCATTCAATGCCCGGCGTAAACGCATCACGCATTCCCGGCGATTGCGCCCATGCACAATCAACTTACCGATTAAACTGTCATAATGGGGCGGAATAGTATAGCCGGAATAGGCTGCACTATCGAGGCGGACACCTGGCCCGCCCGGCGCGTGGAAATCTGTAATCATGCCGGGGGATGGGATAAATGTCTCTGGATGTTCAGCATTAAGGCGGCATTCAATGGCATGACCGACTAGAATAACATCCTCCTGTGTGAAAGACATTTCCTCGCCCTTGGCAATACGGATTTGCTGACGCACAATGTCAATACCGGTAATCATCTCTGTAATCGGGTGTTCGACCTGCAGGCGTGTATTCATTTCAATGAAATAAAACTCGCCTTTTTCATAGAGGAACTCCATCGTGCCTGCGCCAAGGTAGCCAAGTTTTTTAACGGCTTTAGCAACGGTCGCACCAATCTCTTCGCGCTGCACCTGTGTAAGGGCAGGGCTTGGGGCTTCTTCAAATACTTTTTGATGACGCCGCTGCAATGAGCAATCCCGCTCCCATAAATGTGCGACATTGCCATGGCTATCCGCCATAATCTGAATTTCGATATGACGCGGTTTCTCCAGATATTTTTCAATATAGACCGCATCATCGCCAAAAGCGGCTTTCGCCTCTTGCTTGGCCGCTTTTATCGCCTGTTCCAGATCCTTTTCTGTATGCGCGACACGCATACCGCGTCCGCCGCCGCCCGCCGCCGCTTTCACCAGAACAGGATATTTGCACAGTTTGGCCGCTTTTTTAGCTTCTGCAATCGAGGTCACCGCACCTTCAGAGCCTGGCACAACGGGAACGCCAACCTTAATCATCGCCTTTTTTGCGGCAATTTTATCGCCCATAATCCGAATATGATCTGCGGTTGGCCCGACGAAAATAATGTCGTGAGCAGCGACCATATCGGCAAATTGGGCATTTTCTGACAGGAAGCCATAGCCTGGATGGATGGCATCTGCGCCGGTAATCTCTGCCGCAGTTAAAATGGCAGATTTCTTCAAATAGGAATTGGCTGAGGCCGCTGGACCAATACAGACGCTTTCATCTGCCAGTCTGACAGCCATACTGTCTCTATCGGCTTCAGAATGCACAACAACGGTTTGGATACCCATTTCCTTACATGCGCGGTGGATGCGCAACGCAATTTCGCCGCGATTCGCAATGAGGAGTTTTTTAATCATCGCCGCACGCCTATTCAATCACAACCAAAGCTTCGCCAAACTCAACAGGCTGGCCATCTTCCACCAATATGTGCGTGACAGTTCCAGAATGTGTGGCTTCGACGGGGTTAAAGGTCTTCATGGCTTCAACCAGCATGAGCGTCTCCCCCTTATTGACCGTTTTGCCAATTGTGATGAACGGGGCAGTGCCCGGTTCAGCAGACAAATACACCGTTCCAACCATTGGGGAGGTTTGCGCATTGCCCGTGATGGAATCGGTTTGAGAGGCCGCTTGTGGGGTAGCTGGCGTTAAGCTCGGCGCCGCTTGGACAGCTTGTGGGGCCGCCATCATCTGAACAGGCGCGACCTGTTGAGGAGGTGCGGCCACAGATCTAGGTTTAGAGGCCCGCAGCTTTAAGCCTTCATATTCAATTTCCAATTCAGCAAGATCAGCCTCCTTTAGGATATTGGCCAATTCACGGACCAGTTCGGTATCCAAATTCAGCTTATTATTATGGCTCATTTGCTCACCCTTCCTGTAAAATCAAGCGTTGTGCCGCTTTCAGCGCTAGCTCATACCCATAAGCGCCAAAGCCTGCAATCCTGCCTTGTGCGATCGGGGCCACAAAATTCACATGTCGGAAAGCCTCGCGGGCCTCCGGATTAGATAAATGCAGCTCTATTATCGGTATGGCGCATGCTTTAAGTGCATCATGCAAGGCAATCGATGTATGTGTGAAGGCACCCGGATTGAGAATTAGCACCGCGCCTTTCTCAGCGCTTTCCTGAACCCAATCTATAAGAACCCCCTCATGATTCGTTTGCCGAAACACAAGGGCGTTGTTTGCGCTTAGGCGCAAAAGCCCGGTTTCAATATCAGACAAAGTTGATGTCCCATAAATTTCAGGCTCACGCGTGCCCAGCAAGTTCAAATTGGGACCGTTCAATATATATATCGGCTTTGACATAGCTAAGGGTTTGCGCTGTAAACACGCTTATGGCAAGTCTTGAGTGTCGGCAAATCAAGATAAGGAGGGCTGATCTTAATGCAAATTATAGTGAATGGAGAGACCCATACTGTCTCTGCGGGCATAACACTGAAAGCCTTTGTCGCGACGCTGCCGGGCGATCCTAGGGGTATTGCGATTGAGAAAAACCTCACCATTGTGCCCAAATCTGCGCATGAAGAAACCGTGCTTAAAGACGGGGACCGTCTGGAAGTGGTCCATTTTGTCGGCGGAGGTTAGCCGCTACATCTGCCGGAGTGTCCGGCCAATACGCGACGGCATGTCAGCTTTACAGGCTGTCAGGTCGGGGCGATGACTGGCGTGCATTAAAAATGACATTTTCTCAAAATAGTATGGATTTATATACGCCATGAGCCAAAAAGATACTGATCTCATCATCGCTGGACATAGATTAACCTCGCGTCTGATCATCGGTACGGGGAAATTTGCTTCCTATGCCCAGAATGCCAGGGCGGCTGAGGCTGCAGGGGTTGATATGGTGACTGTGGCGCTGCGCCGGGTGAACCTCTCCAATCCGGAGGAAGACCGCTTGAGCGATCATCTTCTACCGGAAAAATTTATTTACCTGCCCAATACGGCTGGATGTTTTACAGCCGATGAGGCCGTGCGCACGCTGCGTCTGGCGCGCGAAGCGGGCGGCTGGTCACTCGTCAAACTGGAAGTTCTGGCCGATCAGAAAACGCTATACCCAGATATGCCAGAGACGCTAAAGGCGGCAGAAGCCCTCATCAAGGAGGGCTTTGAGGTCATGGTCTATTGTTCAGATGACCCGGTCTATGCCCGCCGTCTGGAAGAGGCAGGCTGCTGCGCGATTATGCCTTTGGGCTCGCTCATCGGGTCTGGTCTCGGTATCCAAAACCCTGTCAATATTCGCCTGATTGTTGAGCAGACCACGGTCCCTGTGATTGTTGATGCTGGCGTCGGGACCGCTTCTGACGCGGCTATGGCGATGGAGCTTGGCTGTGACGGGGTGCTTATGAATACTGCGATTGCTGAGGCAGGCGACCCGATCCGTATGGCCCGCGCGATGAAGCATGCGGTGATTGCAGGCCGTGAAGCCTATCTGGCCGGGCGGATGAAAAAACGTCTCTATGCCGATCCAAGCTCACCGCTGGCGGGATTGATATAGACATTTTTCCTTAATCTTTCTAAGTACTTATAGTCTATTCTTCTGTCAGAAAACGTCTCCTGTTTTCACGCCACCGCGCTTTGCAGAACCTCTATTCATATTCAGCGGTGATTGTGAACGTGCCAGTATAGGCGCCAATAGGCTGGTTCGCCCCGACATATAATTTTGCTCCGATTTTGAACCCGACTGAACCATCGCTTTCGATTAGTCTTCTGCCGCCCCAATATGTATCGTCTGCAGCGCCGCCGCCAACAAAACTATCGACCACCATCGTATCGCCATTTTCATTGGATACCGTGATTGAACCCGGATTTGATAATGTAACAAACTTGTTTGCTTCACCGGTTATTACAAATTGAGAGCGATTGCCCGGTTCAAAACATGTCAGTTCCGCGCCGCAAATCGACATGTTCAACTCACTCCTCAAGACCTGTACTGTGCTGGCAGTTGTCAAACTTGGTGCAATGACGCCAAAATACAAATCATCAACTTTGTTGATCTGTAAGGGTGCGATCAGATTAGCGCCCGCAGCGCTGTCAACGTGGTCTTGACCCGTTGCTGGGCCTGCAAGAAAACCAATGATGGCAAGCGTTGATAGAATGTTTTTTGTTAAAAATGTCATCGCAGATTCCTAAGTCAACATAAGGCGACAACAGTGCCGCTAAGGACAGAACTACGAAATTATGCGTGCCAATATCACTGACCATTTAGGTGCAAAGAGGTATCTTTAAGGGTCAATTATGATCAAAAGGGTAGTAATTTGATCTTAAGTATAGGTTGCGAATGGGCTGGAATGCGCCTTCTGGATATTATTCGCTGGCAGGGTCTGAATTATGTCGACCAAGCTTGTCGACCAAGCTTGTCGACCAAGCTTGTCGGCCAAGCTTGTCGACAAGTGTGGCGCGCAGCTCGCCAAGGCTCAATGAAGCGCAGTACACGCCGCTGCTCGGCGCTCTAAGTTTTTTGATATCAGTAAAGCCATCTTAAACAGCTGACTTTTCTTTATGTGTCGTAATGGATCAATCCGGAGCGGGGATGAACTCATCCTGATCATCGGGAGGAAGTAAGAAAGACCCATTATTCCAATCGGCTTTTCGCCAGTCTTCCATGGCGGCGTCGATTTTTTCCATCGATGAGGCAACAAAATTCCACTTGATGTAGCGCGGACCCTCGAGCGTTGCGCCGCCCAGCAGCATAATATGCGCGCCCTTTTTGCCTGCGGTCAGTGTGATCGCATCTGTGGGGCGAAAAACCATCATCTGACCCGTTTCAAATCTCTCTCCGGCAATGCTGACATCGCCTTCCAGCACATAGACGCCGCGATCTTCATGATTATCTGGAAGAGGCAGCTGCGCCCCGGCCTTGAGGTAAGCATCCGCATAGAACATTTCTGAATATGTACTGACGGGGGCGGCTTTACCATAAGCTTCCCCAACAATCAGGCGGACGCGCTTATCGCTGTCTTCAATAAGGGGCAAGGCGTCCTGCTTATGATGTTCAAAAGAGGGGGCACGGG
>JARFRJ010000251.1 GCA_029287305.1 Hyphomonas sp.
TCTGGAAAGATATCCCCTAATCTCACCGCGCACTCCGTTGACGATACATACGCTCTAATGCCACTTGATCAAATTGCGGGCTGACCCCTAGGAGCGGCGCGATACGTTCGACCACACGCGCTGTCGTCGGGGCCGCATTCCAAGCGGCGGTGACGCCTGGAAACGCCTCTGAGGCTTTAGGCTCATCAAGCGTAATCAGAATAACATATTCAGGATCATTAGCTGGAAACAGAGAGGCAAAACTGGTGATATTACGATCCTTGGCATAGCCGCCGGGGATCGGTTTTTCCGCTGTTCCTGTTTTCCCAGCAATGCGATAGCCTGGCACATCAGCGCGGCGTCCCGTTCCGTTCAGGACGGTGCTGCGTAACATGGTGACAAGGGATTGGGCCACATCTTTGCGCATGACACGCTCGGGCGCACGCGATGTTTCCTCCTCGACAATGCTGAGCGGGGCTTTCAGCCCCTGATTGGCAATCGCTCCATAGGCCTCGGTCAACATTAGAGGCGATATTGCAATACCATGTCCAAGTGATGCGGTTGCCGTCGCCAAATTCGTCCAGTCTGGCGGTAAAATCGGTCGCCCATTGGCAGGTAGAGCAATGTCAGCTGGCCCCAAAAGCCCAAGCTTGTCGTAAAAAGCTTTCAATCCGGGCGCGCCCAGTTTTTGTGTGATCTTTACCGTGCCAACATTAGAGCTTTTGGCAAGAACCATACCCACATCAAGCCTTGGTGCATAAGGGTGGGCATCGCGAAAAGTGTGGCCGCGCATGCGCACGGGCTCCATCACATTAAAGCTTTCTGTGTCCTTGACCGCGCCCGCTTCCAAAGCCGCAGCAATCGCAATCGGCTTTAATACAGAGCCAAGCTCATAGACCTCATTGACAGCGCGATTGCGGCGCACAGCCGGATCCACCATAGAGGGTCGGTTCGGATTAAATGCAGGCCAACTGGCAAGGCCACGCAATTTGCCGGACTTGACTTCCAGAACAATACCGCTTGCGCCGATCGCCTGATAACGCTCCGCCGCCGCGGCCAATTCAGCTTCCAGCGCAAATTGCACGCCTGAATCCAATGTCAGGCTTACAGGGCTTTGCGTACGAGCCAGACGCGCCTCATAGGAAAGTTCCACCCCCATTTGGCCTTGACCATCTATGCCCGTATGGCCAAGGACATGTCCAGCCAATGTGCCTTTTGGATAAATCCGCTTGCTTTCAGCGCGAAAGCCAAGCCCTTCCAGACCGAGGTCTAATACGCTCTGACGCTGGCGCGGGGTCAGTCCGCGCTTGACCCAGACAAATGCCCGGCGACGGTTTTGCAAACGCTGGCTGAGTTTTTCTGCATCCATATCCGGAAACACTTCAGCCAGGCTTTCGGCGACCTCTTTGCCATCCCATATTTCCCGAGGGTCGGCGAAAAGAGAATAGACAGCAACAGATGTCGCCAAAAGTTCCCCATTACGGTCGAGAATATCGGCGCGCGGCATTGTCTGTGTGTACTTGGACGGGCCCGTTAAATTCTGGCTATTTTCACCTGTGGCGACCATGGCTCCGCGTACACCAATCACACCGAACATCAGCCCGGCCATGCCGGCAACCAGTAGGGAACGCGAAAAATTCATGGATGTCTGTACGATGTGACGCATCAATCTGATCTCCGTGAAGGGTCATCATAGGCATATCGCGCCGGCGTCGCGATGGGTCGACTTGCGGCGGGTCGCGCTTGCAAATCCGGCGAGCTGAGCGCTGCCAAAGCTCCGCTTACGCCTGTCTCCGGGGCTCCGATCAACAGGTCGAGTGTGTACTTGTCGACAAATTGATGCGCTTTAGCCGGACCCATGCCCAAATGCTGGCGCGCATAATCCTCGATCCATTCGCGCCGGCTCATATGCGCATATTCAGCCTGCAACAAAGATTTCTGCTTATAGGCTTTGGCAAGCTCGGTCTCTAAATGAACAATTTCCTCGCCAGAGACCCGTGCGTGATTCTTGGCCTGATATAGTCCTGTGACCAGCAATATGATGATTAAAACTCCAAAAGAGAAAGATTTCAAACTCATCACGCAGCTCCAGACAAAATTAGATCGGGCAGGCGAACCCCTGTCCAAGCCGGGGCGTTCCAGCTAGGCGCTTCTGTCCGTCTGGCTGCCCGTAAGCGCGAAGAGCGCGCGCGTCGATTGTCCTGTGTCTCAGCATGGCTAACCGCCACAGCCTTGCGCTGGATGAGTTCAAAACTTGGCTCTGGGCCTGCCTCGCGCGCCGGGGCATGGCGTGACCCGCCTGTATTTCGCGCAGACCGTTCGGCCAGAAAACGTTTGACAATGCGGTCTTCCAAAGAGTGGAAACTGACGATGATCAACCGCCCCCCTGCCTTTAAAATCCGTTCAGCAGCGCTAAGCGCTCGCCCAAGCTCGCCC
>JARFRJ010000267.1 GCA_029287305.1 Hyphomonas sp.
GAAGAAGGCACGCTGGCCAAATGGCTGAAATCTGAAGGTGATCCGGTGGAGCCCGGCGATCTGATTGCTGAGATTGAAACAGATAAGGCGACGATGGAAGTTGAAGCGGTCGATGAGGGCGTTCTGGCAAAAATTCTGGTCCCAGAAGGGACAGAAGCGGTCAAGGTGAACAGTCTGATTGCCATTCTCGCAGAAGAGGGGGAAGAGCCTTCCGAGATTGATGAAACCGCGTTTGAGGCAGATCAAGCCCCTGGCCATGCTGACAAGACAACCGAGCCGGGCGCTGAGAAACCCGATATGAGCGGCGCACAGACCCTTGCGGCTGGAACTGCCGAGCTGGCCCCAGATCAGAGCAAAAACACTTCCGGTGAGCGTATCAAGGCAAGCCCACTTGCCAGACGTTTAGCACACTTACATGGCGTGGATTTATCCGGTCTGACAGGCTCTGGCCCCCATGGTCGCATTGTCAAAAAAGATGTCGAAGCGGCGGCGGCGGAACCAAAAGCGTCCCTTGCTGCTAAGACTCTAGCTCCAGATACGCCTACAACCGTGTCTGCGCCGCGCCTGGACGGCGATCTTATTCTTGAGCAAAAGCTTGACCCGCGCGTCTATGATCCAGACAGCTACAGGCTGGAACCGCTTGATGGTATGCGCCGCACCGTGGCGCGACGCTTAACGACAAGCTTTATGCAAATCCCGCATTTCCCGCTCAATATTGACCTACAGCTTGATAAGCTTCTCTCAGCGCGTAAAAATATCAATGCTCGCGCACCGGAAGGCGTGAAAGTCTCCGTCAATGATCTGCTGATCAAGGCCTCTGCCATGGCTTTGATACAGGTGCCCGAATGCAATGCCTCCTTCAGCGATGCGGGCATTGCCTATCATAAGGGGGCGCATATTTCCGTTGCGGTCGCCGTCGAAGGTGGCCTGATAACACCAGTGATCCGCGATGCCGAGACTAAGGGGCTTGCCGCCCTATCGGCTGAAATGAAGGATTTGGCGAGCCGCGCCCGAGACCGAAAATTGAAGCCGCAGGAATATATGGGGGGCACATTCAGCCTCTCAAATCTGGGCATGTTCGGAATTAAGAGCTTTGCCTCTATCATCAACCCGCCCGAGGGCATGATCCTATCGATCGGGGCGGGTGAAAAACGCCCTGTCATCGACGCGGATGAGGCAATATCGATCGCCACCCTTATGAGTGTAACGCTGACCTGTGATCATCGTGTCATTGGCGGCGCTGAAGGGGCCAAATGGCTCGACGCTTTCAAGCATTATGTTGAATATCCCGAAACCATGCTGCTGTGATCGGCAGGCCTTACGGATAGAAATTGAAAATCATAACAGACCCTCAAAGATCAGGAGAATGGTGTGGCTAAGACAGATTTTGATTTGATTGTCATTGGCTCCGGCCCAGGCGGCTATGTCACCGCCATACGCGGAGCTCAACTGGGCATGAAGACGGCGATCATTGAACGCGCTGAGCTTGGGGGGGTCTGCCTGAATTGGGGCTGCATTCCAACCAAAGCTCTTTTACGCTCGGCTGAGATCCTGCATTTGGCCAAGCATGCGAGCGATTATGGGCTAAAAGCCCTGACCCCGGAAATTGATCTTGAGGCGGTTGTTAAACGCTCGCGCGGTGTCGCCAAGCAGCTTTCTGGCGGGGTGAAATTCCTCATGAAGAAGAATAAAATTACCGTGATAGAAGGCGAAGCTAGATTGGAGGCTGGACATCCGGCCCCGCAAGTTCTGCTCACCAATGCCAAAGGCGAGGATACCGCCTATCAGGCCAAACATGTCATTCTTGCAACGGGCGCACGGGCCCGGTCTATGCCAAATGCAGGCTTGGTCCCGGACGGAAAACGGATCTGGACCTATAAAGAAGCAATGGTGCCGAGCGAGCTGCCAGAAAAGCTTCTCGTCATCGGTTCCGGCGCAATCGGGATAGAATTTGCCAGTTTCTATAATGAGCTCGGCTCAGATGTTACCGTGGTTGAAATTCTCGACCGCATACTGCCCGCCGAGGATGCAGAAATTTCAGGTCTGGCAGAAAAAGCTTTCCGCAAAGAGGGGATTGATATTCTCAAGGAAACCTCTGTCGCCGCTCTTGAAACTGGCGATAGCGGCGTGCAGGCGACGCTGAAACTGACCTCTGGTGAAGAAAAGATTATGGGTTTCACCCATGTTATCTTAGCGATTGGCATTGTTGGCAATGTCGAAAATTTGGGGCTTGAGACGCTCGGTGTGGAGGTGGATCGCGCGCATATTGTGGTTGATGGTTTCGGGCGAACCGGTGTTGCGGGCCTGTATGCCATCGGAGATGTCACTGGCGGGCCATGGCTTGCCCATAAAGCCTCGCATGAAGGGGTTTTATGTATTGAAGGTATTCATGGAGCGAATGAGGCGCATCCCTTTGATGCCTCCAATATTCCCGGCTGCACCTATTCCCATCCACAAATTGCCAGTGTCGGGCTGAGTGAAGCTGCGGCCAGGGAGAGCGGAAAAAAGATTAAAATTGGGCGCTTCCCCTTTGTCGGAAACGGCAAAGCCATTGCGTTGGGCGCAGGGGATGGGTTGGTTAAAACCATCTTTGATGCCGAAACGGGTGAACTTTTAGGCGCACATATGATCGGTGCTGAAGTGACGGAATTAATCCAAGGCTATGTCATCGCCCGGCAAGGCGAGCTCACTGAAGAGGATTTGATGCACACGATCTTCCCGCACCCAACTTTATCAGAAATGATGCATGAAGCGGTGCTTGATGCGGAAGGCCGTGCCCTGCATATTTAGAGCCTCTTTAAGCCTGCTGAAACACGTATACTCTGATAGGTCCGAGGACTGGCTTTGCCATTCGCCTCTTTATGAGAAAAACCTATACTTATGACTTGCGACAGATCGGCCCCATAGATTTTGTCTGCTTGTTTTAGCAGGGTTTCCGTTTATATCTTGAATGAGATAAGAAGTATAAGATTAGAGCATATGCGACACCTCAAAGCCTTTGAAGACGCGCTAGCGAGCATTCACAGTGAAGGCCGTTACCGGGTATTTATCGACCTGCATCGCCAAAGAGGGAAATTCCCATTGGCCAAAGCCCGTTTTCCCGATCAGGCCGAGGAAAGGGAGATTACCGTCTGGTGCTCCAATGATTATCTTGGCATGGGTCAGGATGATGATGTTATCGCGGCAATGCATGAGGCGATAGACAGCTTCGGCGCAGGCAGTGGTGGGACGCGCAATATTTCCGGGACGACGCATTTTCATGTTGATCTGGAAAAGGAGTTGGCAGATCTGCATAAGAAGTCCAGCGCGCTGCTATTCACCTCTGGCTATGTTTCCAATGAAGCGACGCTGTCGACATTGGGTAAAATCCTGCCTGACCTGATCATTTATTCTGATGCGCTCAATCATGCGTCCATGATTGAAGGCATTCGGCGCTCTGGCTGTGATCGACGGATTTTCAAGCATAATGATATGTCGCATTTACGGGCGCTTATGGAAAATGATCCGGCAGACCGACCCAAACTGATTGCCTTTGAAAGTGTCTATTCCATGGATGGCGATGTTGCGCCGATGGAAGAGATTTGTGATCTGGCCGATGAGTTTGAGGCGCTGACCTATCTTGATGAGGTCCATGCGGTGGGCCTGTATGGCGATGATGGCGCAGGCGTCGCCTCGCGTGACAAGGTCATGCATCGTATTGATATTGTGGAAGGCACGCTTGCCAAAGCCTATGGCGTGATGGGGGGCTACATCGCCGCAGATGCGACCCTGGTGGATGCCATACGCTCTATGGCGTCAGGCTTTATCTTTACCACCTCAACCTGTCCGGTCATGGCGGCAGGGGCGCTTGCCAGTGTGAAGAAGCTGCGCACCGATGCCGGGCGTGAGCTGCGCCGCATTCATCAGGCCAAGGCAGCCCGTTTGAAAGCCAAAATGCAGGAAGCCGGACTGCCCGTGATGATGAATGAGACGCATATCGTGCCCCTTCTTGTCGGCGATCCAGAAAAGTGCAAAGCCCTGTCTGACACATTGCTGTTCGATTTTGGTATCTATGTCCAGCCGATCAATTATCCCACCGTCCCTAAGGGTGCAGAGCGTTTGCGCTTTACCCCCAGCCCGGTTCATACAGAGGCGATGATGGATCATCTGATTACCGCACTTCTGGCGATTTGGGAGCAAATGGGCATGGACATTGCGCCTGCGGCGTAAGATTATTCAGGCTATACATGTCAATTAAAAGCAATAATCCTCGTTACCAAAGTTTATTCAGGCCCCGCTTTTATTCAGGGCGTGTTTCATATTCCTTTTGCAGGATATCCGTGAAAGCTTGGATGGCGGCAAGCGGGCCTTCTGGGTGCTGCCAAACGGCATGACTGACGGCGATATGATCGGCCCCGGCC
>JARFRJ010000293.1 GCA_029287305.1 Hyphomonas sp.
TCACCTCACCTGCCCCCAGACCTTCCAGCTTGTCTGCCATATCCAGATTAAGCGCATAGACGCGATCAAAGTGTCCATACAGCTTACCGGCATATTTATAGGCGCGGGCTTTGAGCCCCCTTGCCAGCCAAGGACCGATATATTTACGCAAGATGGCTTCGACATAGACGGTCGGAAAATCTGTTCGATACCCCGCAATAAGCTGAACATGCGGATAGGCGCGCTTATGCCGGATGGCACACCAGGGCAAATTATATGCATCCAGACATTCGATATAGTCCGGCTGTATCTCGGCCAATACCTGCCGGACCTTTTTAGAATTGAGCAAAAGACGATAATTCGGACTATTGGGCACTTTGGGAGACTTGATCTCGCGGACCTCATGGCGTCCATCCTTAAGCGTTCGATCTTCGGCCCCTGGTATAATAAGAACATGTTTATGCGGTGTTTGCGCGTCCAGAAAGGCACGTTTCTCCGTCAGATAGGTACGGATCCCCCCGCCAACAGCAGAATAGGATTGGGTCAGATCGCAAAGCGTAAGAGGTCTCGACATGCCTGCCTCTTAACTGGCCTTGTCCAAAACTGCCATATGAGAGGCAAAAAAAATAACCCGTCCTCTCCCTTGGGATTGCTTCACCTGCCTGCATGCGTCTATGATCGAAGTCTGCTCCATAGCTATACAGTGATCCCTTTTTATGAAAATTGCATTGTTTTCAGGTAATTATAATTATCAAGCCGATGGGGCAAATAAGGCGCTGAACCGACTGGTCGGATATATGGAGGCTCAGGGTCATGAAATGCTTGTCTTTTCCCCGACCGCCAAACGCCCGGCTTTTGAACCGACCGGAACGCTGATTTCCGTCCCCTCTTTGCCGATTCCCTTTCGACCTGAATACCGCCTTGCACGGGGGCTGACGCCAGCTCTGAAAGCGCGGATTAGAGATTTCGCACCGGATTTCTTCCACCTGTCTGCGCCCGATAGGCTCGGCCATTCTGCGCTCAATTTTGCCGAAACGCTCGGTATCCCGGCTGTGGCCTCCTTTCATACACGTTTTGACACGTATCTTGATTATTATAAGCTTGGATTTTTATCGAGCTATGCCCGCCGCCTCATGGCAAAATTCTATGCCCGGTGCGCACATGTCTATGTGCCGAGCCCGTCGATGGCCAACGTTTTGCAGGATGAAGGTCTGATCGGCGATAATTTACGCTTTTGGGGGCGCGGAATTACGCGCGAGAAATTCGATCCTGCCTTAAGGGATATGGAATGGCGACGCCGTATTGGTATCGCCGATGATGAGATCGCACTTGCTTTTGTCGGTCGCCTCGTCAAGGAAAAGGGCTTGGATATCTATGTCGCGCTGATCAAGGCCGCTCTGGAAGCGGGGTTGCCTGTCAAACCGATCGTCATCGGCGATGGACCGGAGCGCGGCTGGGTGGAAAAAAACTTGCCGGCAAGCATTCCTACTGACCTCCTACTGGGTCATGTCAGCGGAGCCGAGCTTGCCCGCGCCTATGCCAGTGCAGATATTTTCATCAATCCAAGCCGAACCGAGACGTTTGGCAATGTCACCCTGGAAGCGATGGCCTCTGGCCTGCCTGCGCTCTGCCTGAGCGCCACAGGCAGTATAGATCTGATAAAAGACGGGCACACCGGCTATATCATTGAGGGCACTCCTATTGAGAACTGGCTGGAGAAAATACGCCAATTATGCAATCAGGCCGATCAACGCAAAGCCATGGGGTTGGCCGCCTGGCAAGCCAGCCAGGCATATGATTGGTCGGCAATTTTCTCTGAATTGGAGGCGCACTATAAAGAGGTTCTTAGCATCGCCAAAGCGCGGCGAGAGACCGCCCTAAGCGCATGAGCAAAGAACCCCCGCCCAGACTGTCTATGCATCTCCTAGAGAGAGTTAAAACCCTGCAAGCCAGTTTCCAACAAACCGATTTTGCGCAAAAGCGCTTAAGGCCCACCCTCAAACTTGCCCAGATAGTCTTTACCGGCGGCGTGCTTGTCTATCTTATTTGGCGATTGAGCCAGATTGGCTGGGGCGCCCTGCTCGGCGCCTTTCCCACACACCCAGCTTTTTACCTTCTGTCTATCCTTATTTTTATCGCCGTCCCCTTATGCGAAGTGATCACCTATCGCCTGATTATTGGTCAATGGGTCAAAGGAGGATTACGTATTTTCAGCCGCAAACGGGTCTTTAATGAAGCGCTGCTGAACTTTACGGGCGAGGCCTATCTTTGTGAACGTTTGGCGGCTCAAACACACTTATCCACGCGGCAGGCTCTGATCGCCATCAAGGATAATAATCTTGTTTCTGCGCTATTATCAAATAGCTGGGCGATTTTCCTCGTGATTTTGGTCTTACTGGTTGGGCGGGCAGATGTTTTGCAGACTATCTGGCAAACGGCCCCTATATTGATCAGCCTGTTCGCACTGGTCTGCCTGATCTTGTATCTTATTGTCTTTCGGTTTCTTTCTCATTTAACTAGGCTGCCAGCTCGGATAGTCTGGGCGCTGGCCGGCCTGCATGCC
>JARFRJ010000501.1 GCA_029287305.1 Hyphomonas sp.
TGTTCGTCTCGTGGGCTCGGAGATGTGTATAAGAGACAGGACCAGAGCGCCGGGCGCGCGGCCTCACCTGCATCAAAGCCTGCAATTTCCGTCTGAGGGGCGGCTTGGGTCAAAGCAGGCGTCTGAGGGACCGGTGTCTCAGAAAGTGTTCCGCTCGTATCTGAACAGGCCGCGAGAGACACAAGGAGACATCCGGCCAAAATCAGCGGGCGGCGAAAGAGAGAAACGTCTGGGATCATCAAATTATCCTGAAATAAGGGGCCTGTCTTATCTGTCCACGCGAAAAGCGAAAGACGAAACGGAGGCTAGGTTATAAAGGTCAAAAAAGGGCACGCATACACTCTATTTTACGGATAAAATATTAAATAAACTATTCCCCTTGAAAGTCCAAGCTGAGAAAATCATCCCGCCCCGACCTATTTTTAGCGCTCTCAAGATATAGGCAAGACACAGTTTCTCACTTTAGAGCCTGGCTGGCGCCATATGTAAGCCATTGCGCGCGCGCCCTTTCTACCCAGATGATTTTCTTAAAAGGCGCCGCTTTTCTCCTTCCAATACGCAGCATGAAAAGATATAAGCTCAGATCTGGTGTCTCATATAGACGCATATTACATCCGCACCCATAGCTCAGCTGGATAGAGCGCTGCCCTCCGAAGGCAGAGGTCACAGGTTCAAATCCTGTTGGGTGCGCCAGCTTTTTTAAAGCTTAAAAACCTTCTAAGAACTGATAGGGATAGATTTTTATCAGAAGTCCGTCCTTTCGGTAATATGCCAAAATTTCCCTTAAAGCGTTTAAGCTTTTATTATTGTGCGCTTGTCGACCGGCGGGTCGATAAGCCTTGCGGGCGCAAAAGTTGCCTCCTCTGCTTGATCCACGCTCTTCCCGAATTTTCGCTTCGGAACGGGAGCTTAACGCCCCCAAATGAAAAATGATCCGCATTAAGATCGGCTTAAAGCTGACCCGCTCGCGAAGGAGGAAGGGAAATTACTCCTGCACAATGCTAAAATCTGCCTGGCATATGATTTTATCTTCTAAGGGTTTGTGGATGAGCGCTCTACATATTCATATATAGCTTAAAATTGAGCGCAATATGTATTTTATGTAAATATAGAGAATATACTGCATATTTATATTGCCTTTTGATTATATTATCCATATAAAGGCCATAAGCAAACAAGGGAGCCTAAAATGGCAAAGCAAATAGAGATTTCAGACTGGGCGTACGAAGCCATTTCAGCCATGATGTCAAAGGATGATACCGCCGCTTCGGTTATCTCCCGACTTGTTAAAGCCAAATTGCCCTTGGAAGATATGGGAGCTGACACCAGAAGCCATAATACTGAGTTGAATTTTCATCTTGCTGGCGTGCCTGATCTCAGCTTTACCAATGTGATTTCAGTCAAACTGAATGGGCAGAAGATTGCCACGAACAAATGGAATAGTGTTAGAAACGAAGTCATAAAGCTTGGCCTGAAAGAGAATATTAATCTGGCCGACGTGTCTTCTATAGGCATGATAAAAGGGGAGAAAACGGATGGAGGCTATAAGTTTTATGAACAAATGGGGATATCCATTCAGGGCCAAAGTGCTAATGACTGTTGGAAAGCCTGCTCAGATATTTGTAGTTTAATCGACGCCACTATTGAAGTATTAGTGCAGTGGCGGGACAATGAAAAAGCGGCCTATCCAGGGCAAAAAGCACGCCTCCTCATTCCATAGAAGGTCCAGTGAATATACAAACACACCTTAAGTGGAACAATGTGGTTATAGCGGTGCACCTGATGCCGCGGCGGCCTTAGAGGCGGTAATAGGGGCCGGAGCAACGCGCTCTATATGCGCGGGATGGTTGATCACCACTTGCCCATTATTAAGGTAGCCCCGCAGGATTACATCCATATCCTCTTTCAGCCATCCACAAATATCTCCGGCACTTTCAAGGATTTTGATGTCTATTTCGGCCTCCTGGAACTGCCATTCGCAAGAATAGGGCGAGGCTTTTAGCGCAAGCGGCGCGCTCGATTTGCCTTGAAGAAGATAAAATCCACGGATGTCGGCCTTTAAGGAAGCGGCGTTCTGTACGGCATAGACCGGCCATTGCCAAAGCCCTTGTTTTGACTGGCGAGCCTCGCGTTCGGCGATTAGTAAAACCTCCCCCAGTCTGGATGTATCTGGATAGAGGCGGGCACGGGCATGTCCGGCTTTGATCATGTCCAAATTGACCCAGGCGTGATCCGGTGGACCATCCAGAAGACGAATATGCGCCAGCGCGCGATCATATTTATCGCGGGTCAATCCAGGGTAAAAAATCTGCACGCGTCGGCCGAGAACACGATTTTCCAATTCGCGCTTGGAAATATCAGCATAGGGCTGAGCGGCTTGGTCTGAATAAGCCGGACGAGGGGCCTCAAGGCCAACCAAGCGAACCTTAAGTCCGGTATCAAGAATAAGCCCGCCGCCATTTATGATTCGGACAACGCGGCCCGTCTCCCCAGCTGGAAGCGCGTCCAGAGGATGCGTTTGGTTGCAGGCGATAAAAATAAACCCGGTTATACTCCCTAAAATTATTGCCCGTCCGAGGGCAAAAAGACGGTGTAAATATTTAACCATAATTCTATTGCTTTTATAAAGGTCTCAGCCAACATTAATGCAATTAATCTGTGCCTTGATTAAGCAACTCAAACGTGTTTATTATATAATTAAATTACCTTCTTCACCCAACTTTAACAGAAATAACATAAAAAATTCTTTATAAAGCTTGCACAAAGGTGTAATTCCTGCATGAAACTGTAAAGTAGAGGATGTCTTAAAAAGCATCATAGTAATTCAAGAGTAGAGAAACGTATTATGTCAAACAGTATAAAATCCAATCCCAAAATCCAAGACGCCGTCACGGCACCACGCACAGGGACCAAAAGTGTCTCTGAGGATGACATAGTTATCGGCAAAAATATCCGCAGTTATCGCAAAGCCTATATCATGCCGAATGGCCGCGCCATGAACCAATCTGAACTTGGAACAATGGTTGGCCTGACTTTTCAGCAAGTTCAAAAATATGAAAGAGGCACAAATCGTGTGTCAGCCGGGCGCTTGGCCAGTATTGCTATTGCTCTTGGTGTCAGCATCGAAGCTATGTATCGCGGCACATCTGTCGATATTCGCAAAGAAGAGCTGGAAGTACAGCCTGATGATAGCCACATCAAGCGTAAGGATATTTTAAGGCAAGCGGCAAAAGATTTGAAAAGCATCAAGGATGAAAAGACGCTTTATTCAATCTGCCATGTGATTGCAACATCCGCCAATTGCTGAACTTAACGCCGGACAGATGGCCTAATCTGTCAGAGCGGTTATGAATAAAAAGGGATAGTTTGCGTATTTGCCCTTGTCTGGGCATACGCCTTTCCTAGTATATAATCGCGGGCGTTTTCGAACAAGATATTGCTGTTTCGTTGAAAGCATTTGCGCTTCTTCTGAAAGCGTCTTAACGTTTTAACGCATTGTTATTGCGCGCTTTCTAAGCAGCGGGGCGCCCAGCGGGACGAGCAGCGCGACGCCCAGCGGGACGAGCAGCGCGGCGACAAGACTTGGCCAGCCATAGCGACGGCACGCATATACTTCGCAGATAAGCGCTTTGGACTTGTAAAAGCTCAATAGACTCTAATCCTCTTTTTGATCTTTAAACCGCGCTTCCCAGCCGGGCGTGCGCGCGAGGGGTTGATAGTCTTCTGCGACATATAGTTTAAACTGTCTTTTGCCCGTCTCATACAGTTGGATATTCACCCATCCGACCGCTTTTATGGTTTTGAAATCGGCCCGGATACGGGGGCGTAAATAAGGC
>JARFRJ010000305.1 GCA_029287305.1 Hyphomonas sp.
GCGATTCTTCTCGATACGATGTTCGAATTGCCTAATCTGCGCGGCATATCCGAGGTCGTGGTCAATGCCGAAGTTGTCTTAGGCAATGCCAAGCCGCTTTATGTCCATACCAAGACGTCCCAACAGGAAGAAGCGTCATAAATTTTGCGCCTTGCCTTGAAGCGACCTGCTGTCAGTGCCAAATAATATACACATTTAAAGTCTCCTTTTGAGAAGCGGGGACTGTAATTGGCCATATCCATGGCCAGGAGAAATAGAATGACGACACATAAAACTCTGCCCGTTTTGCCTTTACGCGATATCGTGGTTTTCCCGGATATGGTTGCGCCGCTTTTTGTTGGCCGTGACAAATCGGTCAAAGCTCTGGATATTGGCGAAGAAAGCGACAATCAGATAATGCTGGTGGCGCAGAGAGATGCTTCTGTTGAAGATCCAAGTGAGAAAGATTTGTATGAGATCGGCACGATTGCTAAGGTTTTGCAATTGCTGAAATTACCGGATGGGACAGTCAAGGTTCTGGTCGAGGGTCAATCCCGGGCCCGATTGGAAAAACTCAATGATCACGAGACCTATTTGGATGCTGAAATCAGTCCGATTGACGATGCGGTTGAGCCGGATGAAAGTATTCAGGTTCTCATGCGTGCGGTTGCTGATGAATTTGAAAGCTATGTCAAGCTGAACCGCAAAATACAGCCGGATTCAATCGCCAATGTGTCCAAGATTACCGAGCCTGACAAATTGTCAGACATGGTGGCGGCGCAATTATCCATCAAACTGTCCAGCAAGCAGGACTTGCTAGAAATTCTCGATCCTAAAACACGCCTTGAGAAAGTCTTTTCCCTTATGGAAGGGGAAAAAGGCATGTTGCAAATGGAGCGCAAGATCAAAAATCGTGTCAAACGCCAAATGGAGAAGACACAGCGCGAATATTATCTCAATGAGCAAATGAAGGCGATCCAGCGTGAGCTTGGCGATAATGGCGGCAATGATCGTGATGAGTTGGCTGAATTGGAAGAAAAGCTGCGCGATACACCGCTCAGCGAAGAAGCCCGTACAAAAGCAGAAGCCGAGTTGAAGAAACTTCAGCAAATGAGCCCGATGTCAGCTGAATCAACGGTTGTACGCAATTATCTGGATTGGTTTGTGTCCTTGCCATGGGCAACGCGCAAAGAGATTTACACCGATCTGGACGAAGCGTAAC
>JARFRJ010000326.1 GCA_029287305.1 Hyphomonas sp.
CTTCTATACGCTCCGCATCCGCCCCGGGCATGGTGACAAGAACATAGCCATAGCGCTCTACAAGGGTTGGGTCTTCCTGTCGCCCAAGCGTCAAAATTGCGCCGAGACCGCCAGCAAGCGCCAGCAAGATTGCCAAAAATGAGAGGCGCGGCAGACGGTAAAAAATCGTATACCACATTTTCTATTGCCCTTTTGAGGGGAGGCGCACAGCTTGTGCCTCTATCGGGGTCACGCTCTGGCCGGGTACAAATCGCGCCAGACCGGAGACAATATAGCGCTCTCCATCGCGCACTGTTCCGCGCACATAAACGCGATCGCCTTCAGAATGCACCATTTCAACATAGCGCGGGCGTGCTTCATAGCTGTTGCCGTCTGGCTCCAGAATATAAATCGACCATAATCCGCGACTGGCCTCGGTCAATGCGCTTATCGGAACCCAGAAACCGCTTTCCTCGACCTGGCGCGGCAGTTTCAGACGCGCCACCGCGCCAATATCGACACTGTCCGGATCGTCTATTTCAAATAGGGTTGAAACCGTTCGCCCGTTTGGGTCGATAATACCAGTTTTGGCTTTTAGCTTAGCTGGCACTTGGCCTGTTTCGGTTTTCAGTTCATAGATTTGCCCGACCTCCAGCGCGTGAGCGGTCCGTGCCGGAACGCCGATATTGGCCTCCAAATACCGGTTTTCAACAATCTCCAATACCGGACTGCCCGGCGCGGCGATGCTGCCCTCATCATAAAAGCGCCGTGTAATCACGCCCGCATAAGGTGCCCGCAAAGAGGACAGATCAATTTGCACGTGCAGCGCCTCGATTTGGGCTTTGGCCGCCTCTATGCGGGCCATAGCCGCATCAGCTTGGGCTTTTGCTTCATCGACGCGCTGTTGGGCAACATGACCGCGTTCTTTTAAAGCGAGCTGGCGCTGAAGGGTTGTCAGAGCCAGCGCATGACTGGCCTCTGCTTCGCGTTGTCTCGCCTCGGCGGCCAATTTGGAGGCGCGTAATTGCCTTGTATCCAAGACAGCTAGGATTTGTCTGGCCTCAACACGATCACCCATATCAGCTTTGACAGAGATAATCCGCCCGCCACTGGTAAATCCGATCTGACTGCTTTGGCGCGCTAGGATCAGACCGGAAAACGCTTCCTCTAGGGTTAAGGCATTTTGCATATTGACACTGGCAACCTGCACGCTGAGCGCTGGCAGAGCTTGATCCGGGATAAGCGGACCATCGACGGAGCGCCGGGTCAGGGCGAGCAGGATGAGCGCCGCGCCGATCAGGATCAATAGGATCAGAAAGCTGAACCCTTTGACCGCCGTTGGTTTTTTCTTGCGGCTTTGCATAGCGGATATCTCTGTCACGGCGCTAATCCTTTTAAAATAAAGTCGATATGTTGAGCGATGAATTTCGGGCGGGAAAGCGTTTTTCCGTCTCTATAGGCCTCTTCAAAGTTTGGCATATGGGTCATCAGGATGACCAATCCATGGCAAGAGGCCCAGACAAATTTGGCCGCATCAAGAATGCATAAATCTTGCCGGAAAACACCTTGTTCAACACCTTGATGAACCCGGGCAAGCAGGTGCGTGAAGGCCCGTGTCTTAACGCTGTCATCGCTGAGCGCTGGCAGCGGCACCTGCGCGGATGGCAGAGCAGAAAAAGCCGCTCTGTAATGATAAGGTTTCTCAAGCGCTGTGCGTATATATATGCTGAGCCCTTCATGGATATGCGCGTAATAATTATCTGTCTGCTCCGGCAAAGCGTCCAGAGCGTCTAGCAAGCGCTCGAAAAAACTTTCTTTCAGCGCGTCGACTAAATCCTGTTTTGAGGCAAAATATTTATACAGAGCCGCCGGGGAGTAATCGACCTCTTCAGCCAGACGACGAATGGATAAGCCTTCTTCGCCTTCTTGCGCAAAGGTTTTTTCAGCCGCCTGTAATATCGTATCGCGGATACGTTTATGACGGCGCTCTGCAGGTGTTAAAGGAGGAAGCATATTGGCAGGCATATATAATTTATAACACGATTTACATAGAAAAAATATATCAAAAAGTAAACAGTGTTTATTTTAATTCTATATTTTAAATGGGCTTATTTTATAAGCTCGCGTATTATGAGAGCGGACTTGTTCTGCCAAAGGCGCGCCTTCAGATGTGCTCCAAAGCCCCGGCGGCTTCCCGAGAAAGTGACTGCCGCGACCCTCCGCGGCCTATCAGGCAATATTGTTCTTTCCTAAAAGGCGACAAATCGTTTAGATAAATTTATGCAAAAAAAGTTTCCTACTGCGCCTGATTTTGCTGTGCCGCTTTTGGCGACACGGCCCAGCCCAGAGGCGCGCGCTCTCTTAGCCTTGCGTCGCTCCGCTTCCAGCCGAGGCCTAATGTCGCCGGGCCCGTCCTCAGAGGAGGTGGATCAACTCCTTGAGATTGCCGCGCGTGTGCCAGATCATCGCCGGCTTGAGCCTTGGCGGTTTATTGTTTTTGAAGGCGCTGCGCGGGCAAAATTTGGCGCTGAGATTGCGCGTCTTTACAAAGAATATAATCCTGAGGCCGGGACGAAAGCTCTGGCCGAGGAAGAAAACCGGCCCTTACGCGCCCCGCTTGTCATCACGGTTGTCTTTTCTCCAGACAGGCAACATAAAACACCTCTCTGGGAGCAGAAATTATCCTGCGGGGCCGTCTGCCAAAACCTTCTTCTGGCCGCCAATGCATCTGGCTGGGCGGGTGTCTGGCTGACCGAATGGGTCGCCTATGATACTAATATTGCCGGGGTTCTCGGCCTTGATGAGGGGGAACAAATCGCCGGCTTCATCTATATCGGGACACCGCGCTTCTCACCCAATGAACGGAAACGCCCGGATATGGCGCAAAAAATCACCCGCTTTCAAACGGGCCAGCCTTAAAATACATTTAACTTATAAAACAAGACGTAACGTATAAATTATCACGGGAAAACCCTTATGCTCTCACTGGATGGAAAACGAGTTTTGATCACAGGTGCGTCGCGCGGGATTGGCGCGGCGCCTGTCTCTTATACACATCTGACGCTGCCGACGATCCAACTCTAGTGGGGGTGTCGGGGGGGGGGGGGGCGGTGAAAAGGGGGGGG
>JARFRJ010000354.1 GCA_029287305.1 Hyphomonas sp.
TGCTGATACTGTCCAGTATGGTGTGCGGCTGTGTCTTGACCCCGCCTGCCCCGTCTGCAGCGCCAGAGTTTAAAACCCATTGCGCCGATAGCCATAAGCATGTTTTTGGAGTTTCCCGTCAAATTGGAGAGGCCGTCTATATATGTGGCCGGCTCGGTTTTGATGCTGTGAAACAATTTGAGGGATTTCTTGAGGCGGATGAAAATATTACACGCGTATATATGAAATCCATAGGTGGGTTTAGCAGATACGCCATCAGGATGGTGCGCCTGATCAGGGATTATGATCTATCTGTGATCATTGGTGAACAATGCCTTTCATCCTGCGCCCATTTTATTTTGACCCTGTCAGAAGATGTCACCATATTGCCCGATACGCTTATCACCTTTCATCAGACAAATGTGGGTGCTGGCCGAATGGCTCGTCAGAACGGGTATCTTACAGACGACTATAATCTCAGCCGATGGGAAAAAACCGAACGTGAGCAGATTGCTGTTTTCGAAGAATTTGGCGTCGATACGCTCTGGCTATCAGAGCCTACATGGCGCCTAGAGAGCAGCTGTTTTGTGGAACATTTTACCTATGACGATACAAATTATCTGATGGGGCTTTCAATGAAGGGCAAATTCTGGTTCTGGACCCCTAACCGGACCTTCATGAATTTTGTTTGTAACACACCCATAAAGGGGTGGTGGCCCAAGGATAGGGAGGAACATCATCGCATCGCCCAAAAGGACGGGGTCGAAGAACCGGAGGGCTATCAGTTTCAATGGTATAAGCCAGATGAACCCGTCTTTGTATCTGCCAAACCTTATTATCTGCCAAAATGTGAGGAGGAGGAGGGGGAAGCTGAATAGTATTATATTACGCTACCGGAAGGGGTGTATTTTTGTGCTTTCGTAAACAGTCAAAGCTTTGAGATGTGAGAGTGATGGGGAACCAGTATATGCATAGAAAGCAAGTGTTTTGGCGCATTTTTAGGCAATGCGCACGCCATGCGACAAGTCTGGTAGCTGCCGGGCCAAGCTTGCCGGAAAACGTTTCATAACAATGCCTTAAAGCATTATGGCAAGTCTAAAAGGATCGCAAAGGCTTTAAGCTACGAGACGTTTGGCCTTGCGGATTTCCAGCTTATTGAGCGCGTGAATATAGGCTTTGGCGCAGGCGACCAGCGTATCTGTATCGGTGCCCTGCCCGGTAGCCTGAAAGCCCTCTTCTGTCAGGCGAACCGAGACTTTAGCCTGCGCATCTATGCCACCAGTGACCGCATGCACCTCAAACGAGTTCAGTTTGGCCGTGCTGTCGACACTTTCACGGATAGCTCTGAAAACAGCATCAATCGGCCCATTACCTTCCGCGCGGGCAGTAACCGTATCCCCGTCAATATTCAGAACAATATCAGCCGTTTGCGGCGGTTTGGTTCCGGCAATAATATACAGGCTGTTGAGAATAATCGTCTCACTATTTATCGCCAATTGGTCATCGACAAGCGCGGCAATATCATCATCAAAAACATGCTTTTTCAAATCGGCTAGGGCCTTGAAACGCTTAAAAGCATCCTGCAGGTCTTCATCTGTCAACTCATAGCCGAGGCTTTGCAATTTATCCTTAAAAGCGTGGCGACCGGAATGCTTGCCCATAATCAGGGAGGTTTGCGACACGCCGACATCTTCCGGGCGCATAATCTCATAGGTTTCGGCATTTTTCAGCATACCATCCTGATGAATACCACTTTCATGTGCAAAGGCATTCTTGCCAACAATGGCTTTATTATACTGCACCGGAAAGCCGGTAATGCGCGAAACTGTCTTGGACAGGCTGGCCAGTTTGGTGGCGTCAATCTGTGTCGAGAAAGGCAGCGAATCCTGGCGCACACGCAGCGCCATAACAATCTCTTCCAGAGCCGCATTGCCGGCCCGTTCACCAAGGCCATTAATCGAGCATTCCACTTGCCGCGCCCCGCCCATCACACCGGCCAAAGAATTGGCCACAGCAAGACCCAAATCATTATGGCAATGCGTAGACCAGATGACTTTATCGCTATTGGGGATGGTTTCAATCAGCCGCGCAATTAATTGGCCATATTCTTGCGGATGCGCATAGCCGACCGTATCTGGAATATTAATCGTTTTGGCCCCGGCGACAATCGCAGTGTCGATACATTTCAGCAAGAAATCCCACTCCGTGCGGGTGGCATCTTCCGGGCTCCATTCCACATCATCGACATGATTGCGAGCCTGCGCAACGGAGCGCCCGATCGCTTCCAAGACCGCATTCGGCCCCATTTTCAGCTTATGCTTCATATGTACCGGACTGGTGGAGATAAAGGTGTGAATGCGCGGGCGCGCCGCCGAGCGGACAGCCTCTGCGCATCGCTCAATATCAGATGGAGTTG
>JARFRJ010000413.1 GCA_029287305.1 Hyphomonas sp.
GGCCGGGCCAGTCAGGCGTGAGAAGGGATAGGCCAGATGCTGACTTCGACTTAAGGCGACATCGGCGGCCATATCGCCTTCATATTCAAAATCAATCGTCTCGCAGGCATCCAGAATAGCGACCGCTTCGCGCACTTTTTCCGAACGCTCTCCCATTGGATTGCCGAAATTGGAATATGATAGGAAAGCGACGCGCGGGGTAAAGCCAAGATTACGGGCCGCTCCGGCCGCTTCAATGGCAATATTGGCCAATTCCTTTGCGGTAGGCAATTCGACGACGCTAGTATCCGCAATGAAAACAGTCTCGCGTCCGATCACCATGGACATGCCGATCACAGCCGACCCTTCAATTGGGTTGAGCACAAGCTGGGCATCTTTCAGAGCAACATCATAATTTCGCGTTACGCCTGTAACCATGCCATCCGCATCGCCAAAAGCGAGCATGCAAGAGCCGAAGACATTGCGATCCTGATTGACGAGGCGCTGCACATCGCGTTTCAGATAGCCGCGCCGTGAAAGGCGCTTATACAGCATATCGGTATATTCCGGATTGCGGTCCGACAGTCTGGCATTGATAATCTCAAGACTTCCCTCGGCCACGCCCATTTGTTCCATGACGGCATTTACACGGGCTTCACGCCCAATCAGGACAGGCGTGCCAAGCCCCTGATTTTTAAAAGACGCGGCGGCGCGAACCACAGCCGGCTCTTCCCCTTCGGCAAAGACAATGCGGCGGTCCAAAAGACGCACCGCGCTTTGTATGCCTTGCAGAAAAGAGGCGGTCGGGTCCTGGCGACGCGACAAGGCGCGCCGATAGGCGTCCATATCTTCAATCGGTTTACGCGCGACGCCTGTATCCATAGCCGCTTTGGCGACAAAAGGCGGGATAAAACTAATCAGGCGCGGATCAAACGGTGTCGGGATGATATAGTCGGGGCCGAAGCTTGGACGCGATCCATGATAAGCGGCGGCCACTTCATCGGGCACATCCTCGCGGGCAAGTTCAGCCAGCGCCTTGGCCGCGGCAACCTTCATTTCTTCATTTATTGATCGAGCCCGCACATCCAGCGCACCCCGGAAAATATAGGGAAACCCAAGCACATTATTGACCTGATTAGGATAATCTGAGCGCCCTGTCGCAATGATCGCATCCTGGCGCACAGATTTAATCTCCTCCGGACGGATTTCAGGGTCCGGATTGGCCATGGCAAAAATAATCGGATTATCGGCCATGGATTTGACCATCTCCTTGGAGATCGCCCCGGCCACAGACAGCCCCATAACACAATCCGCGCCCTCAATCGCCTCGGCGAGCGTGCGTTTATCGGTTTCGATCGCATAGGCAGACTTGAACTGGTCGACATTATCGCGGCCTTTATAGACGACACCCTCGCGATCACACATCAGGATATTTTGCGCCGAGACACCCATATGCCGGATGAGCCCAGCGACAGACAATCCTGCCGCACCTGCCCCGGAAATGGCTATTTTAACATCTTTCAGATCCCGGCCTGTAATGTGGCAGGCATTGATAAGCCCGGCGGCAGCAATAATGGCGGTTCCATGCTGATCATCATGAAAAACCGGAATATCCAATTCTTCACGCAGTCTCTGTTCAATGATAAAACAGGCAGGTGAGCTGATATCCTCCAGATTAATGCCGCCAAAAGTCGCCCCGATATTGCGTACGGTTGTGATAAATTCTTCCGTGTCGCGTGTCGCCACTTCAATATCAAAACTGTCAACATCGGCAAAGCGCTTGAACAGAACCGCCTTGCCTTCCATGACCGGTTTGGAGGCCATTGCGCCTAAATCGCCCAATCCTAAAATAGCTGTCCCATTCGAGATAACCGCGACCATATTGCCTTTGGATGTATAGTCATAGGCGAGGTCCTCATTCTCTGCGATGGCCAGAACCGGTATGGCCACGCCGGGGCTATAGGCGAGCGATAGGTCACGCTGTGTGCCCATGGGCTTTGTTGCTTTTAGGGCAATCTTTCCGGCGGGGGCTTGGGAATGGAAGTCTAGGGCTTCCTGATCGGTGAAACTTGGGCGTTTGGATGTCATGTGACACTCATCCTGATTGTTTAAAAATATCCTTTATTCTAGGGGGGTCAGTTTAGATAAACAACAGTCAATTCTGTCTTTTTAGGACTAAAAAACCCTTTTGAATTTTGCACTATAGTTATAGGTCTAAAAATCTATGAGTGTATCTGTTCCCCAAAGTGACGCCAAAGCGCAGTCAAAGCCTGTAAAGGGGCCGAGCCCTTTTCTGAAACAATATCTTGATATCAAGGCTCGCCATGAAGACGCGTTGCTCTTCTTTCGCATGGGCGATTTTTATGAATTATTTTTCCAAGATGCCGAAGATGCGGCGAAAATTCTTGGCATCACGCTGACCGCTCGCGGCGAATATGAAGGCAAACCTATCCCGATGGCAGGCGTGCCATTTCATGCGGCGGAAAATTATCTCGCCCGTCTGATTGCAAGCGGCAGATCAGTTGCGATATGCGAGCAAACTGAAAGCCCGGCAGAGGCGAAAAAACGTGGGTCAAAAGCGATTGTAAACCGGGAAATCACGCGGATTGTGACGCCTGGTACGATCACTGAGGACACACTTTTACGCGCTGGCGAAGCGCATCGACTGGCGGCCATTGGTCTTGCCGCCGGGGGGCGGGAAGCCGGGCTTGCCCTCTGCGATGTCTCAACGGGCGCATTTGAGCTTATGCGCTTGGCCAAATCAGATCTCAGTGCGACCCTATCGGGCCTTACCATACGTGAACTTCTGGTCAGTGAAGCAGATGCAAAAGACAGCGAGATACGGGCCGGGCTTGCCCTATCGGGCGCGCAAATCACACTGCGCCCGCCCCATTATGCCAGTGCGAGCTCCGGCGAAGCGGCTTTAAAATCGACCTTCAAGGTGGACGCTCTGGATGCTTTTGGGACTTTCTCACGGGCGGAACTTATCGCCGCTAATCTGCTTTTGGAATATCTATCGCTGACACAAGCGGGCAGCGCAATCAAACTGAACCCGCCGCAACGACCGCAAACGCACAGCTTTGTCAGTATTGACCCGGCAACCCGGGCCAGTCTGGAGATTGATAAATCCCTGTCCGGCCAGAGGAAAGGGTCTTTGCTGCATGTCATTGACCGCACCGTCACCGCGCTTGGTGCGCGCTGTCTTGCCGCGCGTCTGGCCCGGCCTTTACGAGATAAAGAAGCGATTGAGGCCCGCTATGCGGCGATCGGATTTTTTCTTTCCCGTCCAGATATCAATGAAGACATACGTCGCTATCTGAAAGCCATTCCAGATATTGAACGGGCCTATGGGCGCTTGCGCCTCGGACGCGGCGGTCCGCGTGATTTGCAAGCGCTTGGGCGCGCTTTGGTGCAGGGCGAACAGGTTGCTGCGATCATTGTGCGCCAGACAGGCCCCCTGCCCGGTTTGATTGAGCATGCTGTGACCGCTCTGACCCTGTCAGCGACTCCGAAGCTTGGTCAATTGGCTGGGGATATCCATAAAGCCCTTCAAGGCGATGTACCTGTTCTCATCCGTGACGGCAATTTTATTGCGCCCGGATGGGACGTCGCGCTGGATGATGCGCGTCATTTGCGTGATCAGAGCCGGAAAATCATCGCTGAACTGCAAGCCAAATATGCCCAGATGACGGCGATCTCGACACTGAAAATCAAGTTCAACAATGTACTTGGCTATTTTGTTGAGGTTACCGCACGTCATTCAGACGGGTTGATGCAAACGCCGCTTAATGAAACCTTTATTCACCGTCAGACATTGGCCAATGTGGTGCGGTTTTCTACCCAAGAGCTGAGCGATCTGGCCGGGCGCATATCGCGGGCTGAGGAAGAGGCCAAAGCAAGAGAGCTGGCTATATTTGACCATTTCATCGCTCAATTGGATGCTCTGGCAACGCCGATAGAGGCGGTTTGTCATGCGATCAGTGAGATTGATGTCGCTGCTAGCGGTGCGGTCTGGGCCGATGAAGTACAGGCGGTTAAACCTGAGATCACAAAAGGGGTTGAGTTTGAAGCCGAGGGGTTGCGTCATGCGGTTGTTGAAGCGGCCTTAAAGAAAACCGGTGGCGGCTTTACCGCCAATGATACGCGGTTGAACATAGATATGTTGCAGCCTGTGCGCCTGCAACTTGTCACCGGGCCCAATATGGCTGGCAAATCGACCTATTTGCGCCAAGGCGCGCTTGCGGTCATTCTGGCACAATCGGGCTATTATGTGCCTGCTAGGAATTTTCGACTTGGCTTGGTCGACCAAATTTTCTCACGTGTCGGGGCCTCGGATGATTTGGCCAGTGGGCGGTCGACTTTCATGGTGGAAATGGTTGAGACCGCCGCCATTCTTACGCAAGCCACACCGCAAAGTTTTGTTATTCTTGATGAGGTCGGGCGCGGGACATCAACTTATGACGGCCTTGCCATTGCCTGGGCAAGTGTTGAGCATCTGCATCATGTCAATCAGTGCCGCGCGCTTTTCGCGACGCATTATCACGAACTGACAGAGCTTGCAGACGACCTGCCGCATGCGATGAATGTCTCTTTACGGGCCAAGGAATGGAAAGAAGATTTGATTTTTCTACATGATGTCAAACCAGGTCCGGCGGACCGTTCTTATGGGGTGCAAGTGGCCAAATTGGCCGGATTACCGACAAAAGCAGTGCGACGGGCCAAGCAGGTTTTGAAGGATTTGGAGGCCCGTGTAAAAAATCAGACGGCTCTGCCGCTCTTTTCAATTCCCGAAGCGGTGCAGGAAGACCGGCCCGTGGGACCTTCAGCGCTCGATATATTTGTCGCAGACATTGATCCGGACCGTCTGACCCCGCGCGAAGCGCTGGATATGATCTATCAACTTAAAAAACTACAGACGCCCTGCGAACCAGACGATTAGACCATGGCGCAATTTCTGACCCGTTTTGCGCCTTCCCCAACCGGATATCTGCATTTGGGACATGCGGCCTCTGCCTGGCATGTCTGGCAGGCGGCTCAGCACAATCAAGGTCGTGTCACCCTGCGGATTGAGGATATTGACCAGACCCGATGTAAAGCGGTCTATTCAGAAGCGATTATAGAGGATTTGCATTGGCTTGGGTTTAATTGGTCAGGCCCGATACGTCACCAATCCCAGCATATGGCAGATTATCAGGCCATTATTAATCAGTTGAAAGCGCGCGGGCTCATCTATCGCTGCTTCAAAACCCGTAAGGAAATTATGGTTGAAAGTGCGCACGCGCCGCATGGCCCTGTTCCGGCATATACAGGGACGCCCCTACCCGCCCCGGAAGAAAACAAGAGGCTGAAGCGCGAGGAGGCCTATGCCTGGCGGCTCTCTCTTCAAGCAGCGCGCGAAGCTTTGGGTCAGGCTTTTGAGGACTTGTCCTATTGGGAAACGGGCTCGGGCCAAGCCTTAAAGGTAAAAGCCGATCCTTTGCCTTCAGGGGATGTCATACTAGCCCGAAAAGAGACCCCCACCTCCTATCATCTGGCCACCTGTCATGATGATGCGCTGGCCGGGATCACACATATTGTCCGCGGAGAGGATTTGAGGGCTTCAACGCCAGTTCATGTCCTGTTACAAGCCCTGATGAAGTGGCCCACACCGATCTATCATCATCATGCCTTACTCCTCGATGAGACCGGCAAACGCTTCGCCAAACGTGATCAATCCCTGACCCTTCGGGCGCTGCGCGAACGCGGCTACACGCCAGAAGAGGTCTTTAGACGGGCGAAACTTTCATGACCGCGACAGATATTCAGACCAAACCGCTCAGCCTAGAGGCTTATATCGGGCCTCTGCTTGTGTTTGGCGGAGCGATCTGTATCGGCTTTGCGCCGATTGGTTTACGCGTTGGACTGGACAGTTTCGGGCCGCAAGCCATTGGGTTCTGGCGGTTTACATTTGCTATTCCCATGGTTTTGGCGCTGGTATTGTTAGTTCACCGGCGCTTGCCTGTCCGGCCTAACCGGTTTGCGCTGGCTGCGGGTGTCTTTTTTGCGCTTGATATTGCCCTATGGCACTGGGCGCTGACATTGACCACGGTCGCCAATGCGACTTTTATCGTCAATTTAGGTAATATTTCAGTTGGCCTCCTTGCTTGGATATTCCTGAAAGACAGAATTACCGCGCAATGGTTTCTGGCCGCTTTTATTGCCCTGATTGGCGCAGGACTTCTGACACAAGGCGGCGGTCTGGATGCCAAAGGAGACTTACGCGGCGATGCGCTGGCCTTTGGCGCGGCGATCCTTGTCTCAGGCTATATGCTGTGTGCCAGTATTGCCCGGCGCACGCTTGGCGGTTTGGATTTACTCTTTTGGGTCACAGTAACAGAAGCCTTTGTCCAATTGTTTATTATCAGTTTTTCAGGTGAGGCGTTTCTGCCAAGCAAACCCCAAGGCTGGCTCGCGCCACTCTTTTTAGCCGCTATCGTGCAATGTGGGGGTCAGGGCCTGATCCTGGCCGGGCTTGGCCGAACCCCGGCAGGAATTGCAGGTGTCCTTGTTCTTATGCAGCCCGTTACAGCCGCAGGGCTTTCCTGGCAGCTCTTTGAAGAACCGTTAAAACTCCTGCAACTGACAGGCGGCGTGCTTATCCTGTTCGGTATTCTTCTATCGCAATGGCAAAAAAATCCCAAAAAACTGTCATAAAATTCTTTTATAGAGATAATCAATCAAATCAGAGGTGCGCATGTCTTCCAAATTCAGTTTTTATTCAACTCTTATAGCGATCCCATTTGCCTTTGGAGCGGTCGCCTGTACGCACAGTACAGCGCAAAACAAGCCACAGCCGCCTGAGAAAACAATAGAGCGACAAGCCACTTTACCGATACAAGCAGACGACAGCTATTATAAGGCCGCAGCTCTGAATCTGGCGCAAAAGAGCGATGGCGAGGATTATGGTCGCGCCAAAAATATCATTCTGTTTATCGGGGATGGTATGGGCATTTCAACGATGACGGCCATTCGTATCCATGCCGGTCAATCAGAGGGAAAGGATGGCGAAAGCTATCAACTGAATATGGACAGCCTGCCCCATACGGCTTTATCCAAAACCTATTCACATAATGCGCAAGTTTCTGACAGCGCTGCGACAGCGACGGCAATGCTGACCGGGGTTAAATCGCCCGCCCGCACGCTAGGTGTGACGCAAGCGGCGGTCTATGATGATTGCGCCTCAATCGAAATGGCAAAGGCGCGTACTCTGTTTGAATTGGCAGAAACCGAGGGCTTGGCGACCGGACTTGTCTCCACCGCGCGTCTGACCCACGCTACGCCAGCAGCAGCCTATGCCCATGCACCCAATCGCAATTGGGAAGATGATGGCGAGCTAAGCCAAGCCGCCCGTGAGGGCGGATGCACGGATATTGCCTCGCAATTCCTCAATTGGCCGGCCGGAGATCATTTTGAAATTGCCCTTGCCGGTGGGCGGCGCCATTTTACACCTGTCTCAACCGAAACTGACACTGAAAGCCGTTATGCCGGGCGACGTCAGGATAATCGCGATATAGCCGCCGAATGGGCTGCCAAATCCGAAAACCATGTCAGCGTCTTTGATAAAACGCAATTAGATGCGCTGGACCTTTCGGCTGGGACGAATATTCTCGGCCTCTTTCAGGACAGTCATATGAGCTATGAGCTTGACCGCACGAATACTGAACCCTCCATTTCTGAGATGACCCGTATTGCAATAGAGCGCCTATCTCAAAATGAAAAAGGATACCTGCTCATGGTTGAAGCGGGCCGGATAGATCATGGCCATCATGGGACTAATGCGGCCCGAGCCCTCGGCGATGGGATTGCCTTTGATGAAGCGATCGGGGCGGCCTTGGAGATGACGGACCGGGAAGACACACTGATTATTGTTACCGCCGATCACTCCCATACTTTCGTCATTCAGGGCTATCCGGGGCGAAATAACCCCATCCTTGGGAAAGTTATTTATCCAAATGGGGAGATGGCCAAAGCCGAAGATGGAAAACCCTATACCACGCTGGCCTATACCAATGGGTCATCGGCTGAGGAAAGCCATCAAGAGGGCGAACGCCAGGATTTAAGCGACATCGATACAACCCATGAAGATTATAAACAACAGGCGCTCATTCCACTCAGATCAGAGACCCATGCCGGCGAAGATGTTGCTGTATTGGCAAGCGGGCCAGGCGCACATCTCGTGCGCGGTGTAATTGAGCAGAATGAGATTTTTCACATTATGGGTCATGCCAGCGGCCTTATAGTGCCTTATTCAGAGGGTGAGCCATAAGAAGGCAGCCCAGCCGCTTTCGCGATACATCGCCAATATCTTGCGTAAATTCTACAGCTTTATAAATTCAGGATCAGACCGTAGCCAGTCCATAAATTCTGCCATGCCCTCTTTAAGGGGCGTGTAGGCCTTTACAGGCCCATAAGCGGCCTCATAGCGGCTTAAATCTGCGCAAGTTTCTTCGACATCCCCGATCTGCATCGGCCATAATTCTGTACGGATTTCTTTTTGCGTCAAGTTTTTGATGATCTCAATCAGGTCCGCAAGAGGTTTGGCCCGGCCACTGCCAATATTGAAAATCTGATGCGGTGTTGCCAGATCAGGAAACCGCGCCGGCTGGGTAACGATTTTGACAAGGCGGGATACGACATCATCAATATAGCTGAAATCCCGCTTCATCTGACCCTGATTGAAGAGTTTTAAAGGTTCGCCGGTCAGGGCATTTTTGCTGAACATCCAATAGGCCATATCTGGTCGCCCCCAAGGCCCGTATACGGTGAAAA
>JARFRJ010000419.1 GCA_029287305.1 Hyphomonas sp.
AGAGCGTCAAGGCGTTCCAAAACAAGCGGACACGCGCTTTAAACCTTTAATTTATAAGCGTTTAAACGGTTTTGGCAGGGCTGTAGCACTGGCTGTGGCAACACAGTCCCCGTCCGGGCGATAGGCGTGCGCTTCCATAAAGGCCGCCGATTTTCCCCATTTGACAATATGTGCCCGAACCTCTGCGGGGCCGGGGAAAAGTGGGCGCAAAAAGCTGATTTTCATCTCTAATGTTGGAGCGGTCATGGTCACATTAGAGGCAATGATGCAGCATGTAGACATGGCTTCATCCAGCATGGCGGCGATAAATCCACCTTGGACCGCGCCGGTTGGATTGGCAAAACCCTCGCTCAGCTCAAAGGCCATGCGAATGATGCGGGCATCTTGATTCACCTCAATAAGCTGCATGCCGAGCGTATCAGAGCAGGGCGGGCGTTTTTTTGACATTTGAAAACGCGCCAGCATATCGCCATCGCTTAGCTTTGGTCGGCCAAAGGCTAGGGTTTCAGAGGCTGGCATTAAGCGTCTTTCTATTTCGTGCAAGCATGGGGGGTCGTCCCTTATTTGGGACGAAACCGGTCAAGGCTCACGACATTATTATCTTCCGTGGTCGCCGCCTGTTCGTCTTGATCCGGCTCATCTGTATCCTCTGCCTGCGCCGTCTCTTTTGGGGCCGAGGGTTCCGGTTCGCCCGCTTCAAGGTCTTCAATTTGTTCAAATGCGAGGCCGAAATTAGCCGGGGGATCAATGAATTTCGTCATTGCTTTAAACGGGATGGATAGGCTTTGCGGGATACCGGAAAATTTCAGGATCACTTCGAAATAATCTTCATGCACTTCCAAATCCCAGAATTGATGCTGGATCGCAATGGTCATCTCTTCTGGAAACTTCTCACGTAAATGGCCGGGGACCTTTACGCCTTCCGCCTCGGTTTTAAAGGTAATGTAAAAATGATGCTCCCCGATGCGTTCACCCCGCGCGGCGGTTTTCTCAAGCACTTGGCGTACAATACTGCGCAAAGCCTCCTGTTTCAGAGCTTCATAATCTATTTTATCGCTGATAATTGTGTCCATCATCCATAATGCCCTTTGCCTCGGTCAAGGTCTTTTTAAACTATAGGCTCTGTGAAAGACATCCAAAAGGAGCCAATTTTTTGATTTTTTAAGCGCCCCGCAAATCTGTGGACCTGCCCTGAAGCCTTTTGTGCGGCCTGTCATCGCCTCTTTGGCCAGGTTGGAAAAAACATGCTGGAGGTTTTGATATAGTCCGCATAGCCATCGCGCTTGGCAGCGGACCGGCGATCCATCCAGGGGCAGGAGACAAATAAGAACAGGGCAAGCATGGCGATCCAGCCAATACACGTCCAAGCATTTTGCCATCCGGCAGATAGCGCAAACAGCCAGAGGGAAAACCACATCAGCACTTCGCCGAAATAGTTCGGATGGCGCGAAAAGGCCCAAAGCCCCCCTGTAAAAAAGGCAGCATGGGCCTGACCTTCTGTCTTTTTAAAGCGGAAATGGCGCATTTGCCCATCGGCGAAAAGCTGTATCGTTGCCGCACTCAGACCCGCCAGACAGGCGATGATGTCCAGAACGAGATTAGACGGTCCGCTGCTGGATAGGACTGGATAGGCTGGCAAAACCGCCAGAAAGACGAGCACGGTGGGAAAAATGCAGATACCAAACAGATTGGAGACTTGATAGAGTTTCGGATTATCTGCCCGCATTTCCTGATAGCGCCAATCTTCATGATGCAGGCCCGGCCAGTCGCGTGCCCAATTCGTCGTTAGGCGTACGGACCACCAGAGGATCACCGCCATCATCATCAGCTTGTTGGCACTCATTTCAAACCCGCTTAGAGACCACCAATAAACCATAATCACCGGCGGGATGACCGACCAATAAGGATCATATAGACTGGCATTCATCAGCCGTGCGCCAATGGCCCAGATCACCACGGTCGCGATCAGATCAGCGCTCAAAATACCCCAAATTGGGCCCCAATCCCGTACAAAATAAAAGCCAATTGCCGCCGCCGCCAAAGCGACCCAATAGGCCAATTTGACAAGAATGAGTGAGCGGACCTTGCCATATTGTGCATTCTTGCTCAGATGTGGGTTCATAAGACATCTCCAGAGGGTGATAATGACGCAACCTATCCATAAAGGGCGGTTCAAAAAGCCTGTTGAGGCGGTTTTGCTCGGCGTGACAGAGCTTATTCGTGTAAAGCCGAATACGCGCCCGATCAATCCCTCAGATCGTCTGGAGGGAAAAACCTGCCTTATCACGGGGGAAATTCTCAGCCTTGGCCTAGGTGTGGCCAGGCGTTGGGCGCAGCGCGCGCCTTATCTTCGCCTGCCGAACCTTGGAGCGTATCCGAGTTAAAATGGGTCAGGATATTTGGGAGGCTATCGCAAAGATATATTGAATAAACTTATATATCCCGTGTTATCGTCTCGCCCTGAAGTATGAATAAAGCCAATTGCTCTTTCGTCATTTGCAGAGAGAGATTTCTTAGCCGTTCATATAAGCTATTTGTTTCTTCATCATCTGATGCGCTCTCATTAACGTCTAAGAGCCAGTTTGGGCTGGTCTGCAAGGTTTGTGCGATTTTTATTAGAGTTGCCAAGTCAGGTTCACGTCGGCCGGTCACATAATGCCCATAGCGCCGCTCCTCAAGCCCAGCACGGCGGGCAATCTCTGAATTGGAGACACCCAATTGACGCGCTCTTAAACGCAATCTTTGTGCAAATAAGTCCATGGGAACATAATGTTCCGAATAATTCTTGAAAAGATATGTACGTTTTGTATGCTATTTCTACAAAATGTTCTTATTCTATTTTATTCGTGTTCGAAATCTATGACCCAATTTTATATATATGCGGTATTTTTCTCCCCTTGCTTGATCATCGTGTTTTGGTGCATTTTTGAAAATACTATAAAACCTTCCCTTATTCCCGAAGAGGAAATACAAAAAATTATAGAACAGATATATAAACGCCATGGGCCTCAAGCTTTTCCTATTGCCTGTCATGAGGAATATAGAGCGTGGTATGAAGGAAATCTGTTTGCGCATGGGCGCTGGCGCAGAATACGCCATACTATGACAAGAATGGGTTTATAAGGACCTATATATTGTGAACGATCACCGTTTCACGTCGCTTTGCTTTGCCTGCCCAGACGGGACCTTGGCCTTCTTATGGGCTCTTATTAGTCTTTAAACGCTACTCTTCTATTTTGACGCCATAAAGTTCCAGACGGTGATCGACGAGCTTATAGCCAAGTTCTTTGGCGATGATCTCTTGTAATCGTTCAATTTCCTGATTTTGAAATTCGATCACATCGCCTGTTCGGATATCAATCAAATGATCATGATGTTCATCCGGTGCTTCTTCAAAGCGGGCCCGGCCATCGCGAAAGTCATGGCGCTCAATTATGCCATATTCCTCAAACAGTTTGAGCGTACGATAGACCGTGGCCAGAGAGATGGACGTGTCAAGCGCATTGGTGCGGCGATACAGCTCTTCAGCGTCCGGATGATCGTTCGCTTCAGACAGAACTTGCGCAATTGTGCGCCTTTGGCTGGTCATGCGCAGCCCTTTTTGGGAGGTGATAATATCAAGCTTATCCATATCGTCTAAATGCCCTGATTAGGTCCCCGTGTCCAGACCGCGGGCCCGTCAATCGGACGATGTGTGAAAATAACAGGCCTCGTTGAGCAGACGATCAACAGAGGATCAAGGATTGGCAAGCCAACCCGCATCTATTTATAAGCTGAGAAAGCCTTATAGGACGCCTTTTGTGGAGGCCGCTTGACCGTTCAGGACAAGGTCTGGCGCGACCGCCATACGCAGCGCCCGGGCGGTGGCTTTGAACAGGCTTTCAGCAATATGATGCTGGTTCTCGCCATAGAGCGTTTCCAAATGCAGGCACATGCCCCCGCGCGTGGCGAAGGCTTGGAAAAACTCCTTGAACAGTTCGGTATCCATCACGCCGATTTTATCGCGCGTGAAAGCGACATGCCAGATGAAGTAAGGCCGTCGGCACAGATCAACCGCTGCCCGGCTCAATGTCTCATCCATCGGCAGATAGGCATGGCCAAAGCGCGCAATACCGCCAAAATTGCCCAATGCCTCGACAAGGGCTTCTCCCATAACGATGCCTGTATCTTCAACGCTGTGATGCATATCAATATGCAAATCGCCCTCGACGCGGACCGCCAGATCAAACGCGCTATGCTTGGCAAAACTTTCCAGCATATGATCGAAAAAGCCGATGCCTGTAGCGATATCGCTTTGCCCGGTTCCGTCCAGATTGAGAGAGACCTCTATACGCGTTTCCTTGGTTTCGCGACGGAGGGTGGCTGTGCGGGGTGCGCTCATAGGGTTTACTTTCGCCTCTTTAATGCAAGTCTTTTAGGGTCTCTGCGGGCGGCTGGCAATGACGGACTTTACCAGCCGCCTTTAAAAGCCCTGCTAGCTTATGTCGGATGCGGCTGGATCGACAGGTCTGATCTCTCCTGAAGAGGTATTTTTACAGTCGATAGGCCCCGGCCATAATGGATTCATATACATCATGGGTCAGCGGGATATAGGCATTGGTTTCCGGATCGGCAAACCAGAGGGGCTCAGCGATATTATCCGGATTGAAGCCTTCCTTAACTAGGTCTATTTTGCGATATTTGAACGTGCCTGTTGTCTCGGCCTCTTTTTGGATGCGCAGAAAAACAGGCAGGGAATAGGCGGGAAGATTTTCCGAAAGCTTTTTATAGAGCGTCTCAAACTCCAATTCCTCAGGAGTGGCGGTGAGAGCTGCCATGCCCGCCTTGCCGTCCATGCCCGGAATGGTTACGCCATAGACATTGGCATGCTGAATGCCGTCAATACTGGCGAGCGCTTCGCCGACCTCATTGGTCGCCACATTTTCGCCTTTCCACCGGAATGTATCACCAATACGGTCGACAAAATAAATATAGCCATCACCATCCTTGCGCATCAGATCGCCCGTGCGAAACCATACATCGCCTTCTTCAAAGACATTGGTCAGCAGCTTCTTCTGGGTTGCTTCAGGATCATTATAGCCATCAAACCGGGTGCGCGCTTCATTGCCGACCTTGCCTAAAACTTCTCCTACTTCATTCGGGTCTGTCTGTATGCAAAACCCATCTTCGCCTCTGATTGGCATTTCGCTGTCAATATCAAACTTGACAAAGGCGACATGAGCAAAGCGACTTTCCAGGAATTTTGGAATACGGCCAACCGCGCCAACCTTCCCGTCAAAGCTTAAGAAGGAGACATTTCCCTCGGTCGAGCCATAAAATTCCACAAGGGTTGGAATATGAAAGCGATCGAGGAATTGTTGCCAGATTTCAGGGCGCAGACCATTGCCAAAGCCGCTGCGTACAGTATGCGCCCGCTCTTTGGGGTGTGGCGGCTGGTTCAGAAGATAGCGGCAAAGCTCGCCAATATAGACAAGAACCGTAACGCCATAATCGGATACATCATCCCAGTATTGTGAGGCGGAAAACTTTCTACGGATGACAAGGCTCGCCCCGGTATTGAGCGCAATGCCAACCCCGCAGACGCCGCCGGTTGAATGATAGAGCGGTAAAGGCACATAGACCCGGTCCCGCGCGGTGGTGTTTGTCGGGGTCACAAAAGTGCGCATCATGCTTTGCATGCGCGTCTGGGTCAGTTTGGCCGCTTTCGGCAAGCCAGTTGTGCCGGAGGTGTAGACATAAAGGCATAAATCCTTACCGCGCAAATGTGCCCGGTGACTGTGATCTGGTCGCGCATCGCTTGCCGCTTCCAGCAGGGGCTCAAGCGGGCTGGCTTGCCGTGTACCTTGCTCTTTGTGCGCCGCGTCTGCGCCAGAGGCGGGGCTGCCATACGCGCTGAATCTGAAAATCGGGATATCTTTTTTCAGAAAACTTTGGGCGCTTTCCATCTGGGCGTCTTGTTCAGCCTCGGTGATCACCAGTTTTGCCTCTGCAATATTAATGCAATGGGCAAGGCCTTCGCCGCGCAAATTATGATTGATGAGCCCGCTCACAACGCCAATTTTGGCAAGGCCGATCCAGATAGCAATATATTCAGGCCGGTTGCCCATGAACACGGCCACCGCATCCCCGGCTTTCAACCCCTCGCCCAAACCCCAATTAGCAACCCGATTGGCCAGAGCCTCCAGCTCGGCATAGGTCATAATATCGCCTTCAAAACGGATCGCGACTTTGGAGGCATGCTTGTCAAAGCTTTTTTCCAAATCATCAGCGAGGATATTCTCACTATCAGGGGAAAGGTCCTTAATGTCCGCCAGAAGCCGCCAAGCGCCTCGTAAAGTCTGCCAGTCGCGCTTCAGGTTTGACAATAGGCCCATGCTTTTTCTCTCCCATATATATTGTTTTATTGAAACAAATTTGATGAAACTTGGATCAAACTTGTCTTTATCATTACATATCTTGTCTTTAATAGGGGATTTTCCAATAAAATTCCTGTTATGTAACCCCTTTTGACATAGCCCTTCGGCTTAGGAGACTATTATGACTGATCCTGCTTCTGAAAAAGATGCCCTGGCGATTGTCCTTGACCTGTTGAAACTGGAAAGATTGGAGGTTGACCTGTTTCGCGGCGTGTCCCCGGATGTCACTTCCCAGCGCGTATTTGGCGGACAGGTGATCGGACAAGCGATGATGGCGGCCTACCAAACGGTTGAAGCACGGATGTGCCACTCTATGCATGCCTATTTTATCCGTCCGGGCGATCCGAATGTCCCGATTATCTATCAGGTCGACCATGCCCGTGATGGGCGCTCTTTTACAACGCGCCGAGTGGTCGCCATTCAGCATGGCAAGCAGATATTTAATCTCGCCGCGTCTTTTCAAGTTGAAGAGGAAGGCTGGTTTCATCAGATAGAGATGCCCGATATTCCCGGGCCCGAAGGGTTGCGCTCGCGTCTGGAGTTGCGCGAAGAGGCCAAACACCTTTTCCCGGAACCCATGCGCCGCCTGATGACGCGGGCCAACGCTATTGAAATGCGACCGGTTAACCCGCAAAACTTCCTTGACCCAAAGCCGCTACCGGCGACACATCATATCTGGTTCAAGGCCCAGCGCCCGTTCGATGATGATCCGATTATCCATCAATGCTTGCTGGCCTATGCGTCAGATATGTCCTTGCTGGACAGTGGTACGCGCCCGCATGGTATTAGCTGGCATACAAATGAAGCAATGATGGCAAGTCTGGATCATGCGATGTGGTTTCATGCGCCGGTGCGCACCGATGAATGGCTGCTTTATACCCAAGACAGCCCCTTTGCCGGCGGTGCCCGCAGTTTTAATCGCGGGATGATTTTTAAACAGGATGGAACCCTGGTTGCCAGCGTGACCCAGGAAGGCTTGATGCGTCCGCGGATCAAAAAATGATCCAGCCTTAGCTTTGCAGCCAAACCCCCAGCCTGAAAGCCCGCAATGGCTCTATGGCTTCTCACGGCATGGTCGATCGTGATTTGATTTTAAGGGCGATGCAGTCTGTCCTTATGCATTGCCTGCTGTGTGACGCTGTGTGAGCTAAACTGGGGCGTTGTTGAGGGCGATGGCGAGGCTTGTGCGCTTTGGAGGTTTTCGATCTTCCGCAGACCGCTTGCTCAATCCCTGTAACCGGATTAAACAGCTTTTATTGAAATGAAATTTGGAGCTTGTCCCGATGATTGTCGCACTGACCCCCCAGGATGCCATTATAACCCTTATGGTTCTGACCGCCGCGTCAGACGGGGATATGCGCGATGTTGAGTTTCGCACGATTGGCCGTGTGGTTCGCTCGTTTAGCCTGTTCAGTCAGTCTGATGAAGAAAATCTGGTTGAGACGGCGCGTATTGCCGGCTGCTTGATGTCGGCTGAAAATGGTCTTGCCAATGTCTTTGCAGCCGCCCGCCAGGCACTGCCCTTGCATTTACGGGAAACCGCCTATGCAGCGATGGTAGATGTGGTTACAGCAGATGAAAATCTCAATATGACAGAATTGCGGGTTCTGGAAATGGCGCGTGAGCGCCTTGATATTTCCGATGAGGGCGCACAGGCAATTGAACACTCAGCCCGTGTTCGCCATGCGACCTTGACCCCATCTGAGGAAGACTAATTCGGTGGCACATGATTTGGGCATATGACCAGTAGTGGGGCGGGCAGCGCAACGGGCAGCGCAACGGGCAGCGCAACGGGCAGCGGGGCGACGATCAGCGCAAACCCAATGGGGCAATCTTACCCCGTTCTTGTCTAAAAGCGTCGCGCCCTATACTTCTGGCGATCTCATGTCTGGAAGCCACAGAGCTCTAAAACGGTTGTGATTCTTCTGGACCCGTCTTGAGGCTTTAAGTCATTCTTATTCTGCGCTTTGTGGGCAGCGGGGCGATTAGGCCTGCCGAGCAGCGGCGCGATCAAGCTTGCCGCGCCACAGCATGGCTTGCGCAATGACGGGAAGCTTCGAGCATTCCCACTCCCCTATGAAGGGGAATACACGAAACTTAAAATGCGTGGACTAATATCTCGTCTTACCATGTTCGAAGTCTGTGATCCGCCTAATGCATTGAGACTGAGACGCATTCGCAAAACATAACATATGCTTTAAGGGTATAAAAGGTGTATATGAGCCGGTTCGGGGGTCAGAGTACCGAGGAGACAGGTTCGCCAATAAGTCGAGGTGCCAATCAGCTCAGAATCAGTGACTGGCGAAGTTTGCGTAGCGTACAATTTATTCCTGCCTAGCGAATAAAACTTGCCGTTTCGTAAGCCACGCTGTGGCGCGCCGCGCTGCGCGGCAAGCTTGATCGCCCTGCTGCCCGTCCCGCTGGTCGTCCAAGCTTGATCGCCCCGCTGGTCGCAGAGCGCACAATAAGAATAACTTAAAGCGTTAAAGTGGTTTCAAAAGAAGCTTGAACGGTTAGGCCGCTTGGTGTTCCTTCGGCTTGGGGTCGCGCAGAACATACCCTCTGCCCCAGACCGTTTCGATGAAATGCTCACCGCCGGTAACTTTGGCAAGTTTTTTGCGTAATTTACAGATGAACACATCGATG
>JARFRJ010000055.1 GCA_029287305.1 Hyphomonas sp.
GGTAACATTTCGGGCGCGGCTTTTCCAGGCCTTCAAATCTATCCAGCCAAGTTTAAGACCTGCAAGGCCCGCCGCGCCGAGGGCGGTCATCTCCATATAATCCGGGCGCTCCAGACTTATTCCACAAATATCGGCTGTAAACTGCATCAGCCAATCATTGGCGCTCATGCCGCCATCGACGCGAAGTAAAGACACTGCCACCCCATCGCCGCGAAAGGCTGAGAGTAAATCTGCGGTTTGATACGCGCAGGCTTCCAGCCCGGCCCGGACAATATGCGCGGCCTGTATTGCACGGGTTAGTCCTGTAATTGTTCCGCGGGCTTCAGCCTGCCAATGCGGCGCGCCGAGACCTGTAAAAGCTGGAACGAAATAGACGCCGCCATTATCGGGCAATTGTGCAGCTAGGCTTTCAGACTCAGCCGCGTTCTGGATAAACCCCATATCATCACGCAACCATTTGATGACGGTTCCGGCATTAAAGATCGCGCCTTCCAGAGCATAAGCGGACACCGCCTCTGTCTGATATCCTATCGTACCGAGCAAGCGCTGGTTTGAAACGGGGCGGGTTTGACCTGTATTGGCGACAAGAAAAGCGCCTGTGCCATAGGTTATTTTTCCCTCTCCCTCTTCCAGACAGGCCTGTCCGAACAGCGCCCCTTGCTGATCACCGATTGCCGAGAAGATCGGAATTTCGCGGCCAAACAGAGCTTTTTCCGTGCGACCATAATCAGCGGCGCTTGGCCTGACATCTGGCAAAACCGCGCGCGGAATATCCAGTAAATCCAGCATAGACTGGCTCCAGCCGGCTTCCTCGCCCAATTCAAGCTTATACAGCAGGGTACGTGAGGCATTTGTGACATCTGTGGCATGGCTCTTTCCGCCTGTCAGCCGCCAGATCAGAAAGCTGTCGATCGTGCCAAAACACAGCTCCCCTGATTCTGCCCGTTGTCTTACCCCATCATTCTGGTCCAGAAGCCAGGCCAGTTTCGTACCGGAAAAATAAGGGTCCAAAAGCAGGCCAGTTTCTGCACTGACCAAGGCTTCCTGCCCCTCTGTGCGCAATTGTTCGCACAGGGCTGATGTGCGCCGGTCCTGCCAGACAATCGCTGGGGACAGTAAATGGCCTGTCTCGCGCTCCCATAGTAGTGTTGTTTCGCGCTGATTGGTAATTCCAATAGCGCCTATGCGCTGGGCACCGCCGATTTCGGCGATGACGCTTTGACAGACGGCCAGGGTTTTGGCCCAAATCTCCTCGCCATCTTGTTCGACCCAGCCATTGGCCGGATAGGCCAGCGCGATTTCCTCTTGCGCCAGAGCGACTGGGTGAAAGGCCCGGTCATAGACAATCGCGCGGGTTGAGCTTGTCCCTTCATCAATCACCAGAATATAATCTGTCATAGGCTGTCCTCCTATTAACGTCACTATGCTCTAGGCTATCAGTTCCCATGAGGGGTATGGCTAGAGCGTGCCCGAGTTAAAATGAATCCCTTGAGCAGAGCATCGACCAGCGCAGCTTACAAAAGATAGGCTCTTTTTAGGGGCAGAGTTATCATTTATTGATAGGCGAAGCTATCCTTTATGATGAGGCGGCTTCAACAAGGATAAAACCTGATAAGAGCTCTAAATGGCTATAAATTTATATCAGCCTCTTGTCATTGCGAACGAGTGACGCGATATAGCCACTGGAGGCTGGCAGCGGACGGTGCCCTCGCTAACCGGGTCAGGTCCGGAAGGAAGCAGCCCTAACGAGTTTCTCAACGGGTCGGTGTCAGTCTCTGCATTCTTATTCTTGTCTTTATTGCTTTTCGTATTTTTGAGTAAAGACGGCGCGTCATCGCCCTTCGCGATACCAGCCTAAAAGAAGGCAGGGCAGTAAAAGCAATACGCCGAGAATAGCCGGGATAAGCGGTGTGGTTTGTGTGTTTGTCACCGTATAGGCGGCTCTGTCTTTCAGGCCAAACCAGTCTTCCCCAAAAAGCCGGTTTTGACTTTGTAAAAGGCGCAAATTCGGGATCTCCTGTGAGCCTGTCCCAAAAGAAAACACACCGCCGCCTGTCGCTTCTGAAATCGGACGCAGAACGGCCTCTGTTGAGGTCACATCCATATATTCTATAGGATTTTCAGGTCCATAAATCGCAATCGCTTCAAGATCGCCTGCGCGCGCGCGATAAAGGCCCAGCTCATCAATCGATATTTCCGCATTATATTCGCCGGGGCGGATAGTCTGCCAGATGGGCTGTAGACGGCGTCCTTCCGGACTGAGAATTTCAACCGGGGCGGGCCGGTCCTCTAGGGTCCGTAAAGCCAGACGGGCCTGGCCCTGCTCTGTGATCAGGCTCAATCGATCCTCTTCCAGTTCAGGCTCCTTCATCAGCCAATGGACAAGGCGTCGGATCAGCTCTGCGAAAGGTCCGCCGCCTTCATAGCCGCGCGCCCAAAGCCAGATATTATCGGATAAGAGCAGGCCCACACGGCCATCCCCAACACGGTCAACAACCAAAAGCGGGTCCTCATTTTCATTAACCATCAAAACTTGGCCCGCCCTTGGCACAGCCTGAATAGAACGATGCCAGCGCCCCCAATCGCCTGTTTTAAGTGTGCTGGTGACGGTATGACGCTCCCCTTCAGTGCTGAGGGCAGGCCTGAAAAGTTCAGTGTCAACTTGTCCTGTCGGAACAGCCGGCA
>JARFRJ010000057.1 GCA_029287305.1 Hyphomonas sp.
GGATTACGATTCGCTGGCCAAGGCGGGGTCGGCACTGGGGTCTGCCGGTATGATCGTAATGGATGATTCGACCTGTATGGTCAAAGCGCTGATGCGCATATCGCGTTTCTATTACGCGGAATCCTGTGGTCAGTGCACACCCTGTCGCGAAGGTTGTGGCTGGATGTATCGCGTCATAAAGCGTATCGAGGAAGGGCGCGGTACCATGGAGGATATCGATCTGCTGGAAAGCGCTGCCGGCCAGATCGAGGGACATACCATCTGTGCGTTCGGTGATGCCGCGGCCTGGCCGGTACAGAGTTTCATCAAGCATTTCCGGCACGAGTTCGAGTATCACGTAACGCACAAGAATTGCATGCCAGGTACCAGCAGCCATCGTTCCGGCGGCAGCGAAGGGGCGGTGGCATGAGTGCCAGTCCGGAAAGTGTGGCAGAAGACCTGTTGACGGTCGAAATCGACGGTGTCGAATACAAGGCGAACAAGGGCGCCATGATCATCGAGGTGACCGATGAACACGGCATCAGCGTACCGCGTTTCTGCTACCACAAAAAACTGCCGGTAGCCGCCAACTGCCGTATGTGCATGGTTGAAGTGGAGAAGGCGCCCAAACCGCTACCAGCCTGTGCTACTCCGGTGATGGACGGTATGAAGATCAGTACCCGCTCGGATTATGCGCGCAAGGCGCAGCGGGCCGTGATGGAGTTCCTGCTCATTAATCACCCGCTGGACTGTCCGATCTGCGATCAGGGCGGGGAGTGTGATTTGCAGGATCAGGCGGTTGCCTATGGCCGGTCCGGCTCGCGCTTTGATTTGAATAAGCGTGCGGTGGAAAACAAGAATATGGGGCCTTTGGTGAAAACCATCATGACCCGGTGTATTCAGTGTACGCGCTGTGTGCGCTTTGCTGCTGAAGTCGCTGGGGTTGAAGAAATTGGTATGATCTCGCGCGGTGAAGATGCCGAGATTACAACCTATTTGGAAAACTCCCTGACCTCTAACCTCTCTGGCAATGTGATTGATCTTTGCCCAGTTGGGGCGCTGACTTCAAAGCCTTATGCGTTTAATGCGCGGCCCTGGGAATTGCGCAAAACCAGCTCGATTGATGTTATGGATGCGATGGGCAGTGCCATTCGCGTTGATGTGCGCGGCGATGCCGTTTTGCGGATATTGCCGGAAGTCAATGAAGAGATTAATGAGGAATGGCTGTCTGATAAATCCCGCTTTGTCTGGGATGGACTGGGCCGCCAGCGTTTGGACACGCCATATATTCGTGAGAATGGTAAATTGGTCAAAGCCAGTTGGGATCAGGCCTTTGCCCGTGTGCAAGCGGCGATCTTTGCGTCTGGGCCGGACGAAATAGCCGCACTGGCGGGCGATCTGATTGAGGTTGAACAGGCCAAAGCCGCGCTCGATTTTCTGCGCGGGCTGGGTGTGAAAAATACAGATTGCCGCCCTAAGGGCGCGCGCTATGGCACAGATGGGGTCCGCGAGCGCTATATTCTAAACCCGACATTGGCGGGGGTAGAGGAGGCGGACGCACTGCTTCTGATTGGTACCAATCCACGCGAGGACGCGGCGGTCTGGAATGCGCGCATTCGTAAAGCTTGGCTATGGAATGATCTACAGGTCGGGGTGATCGGGGCACCGGTCGATCTGACTTATGACTATACCCATATTGGTCAGGACGGCGCAGCTATAACCGCCCTTGCGCAAGGGACACATGATTTCGCAGAGATCCTCAAAAACGCCAAGCGCCCGATGATTGTCATTGGAGAAGGGGCGTTGACAGGCGCCGGGTCTGAACAGCTCCTAGACGGTGCGCACGCGCTCGCCGGGCAGTTTGGGGCTTTGTGTGAAGACTGGGCTGGATTTGGTGTTCTACATGCCGCCGCAGGCCGGGTCGGCGCGCTAGATATTGGCTTTTTGCCTGAAGGCGAGGGAAAAGACACAAAGTCTATTCTGCAAGCCGCGCAAGAGGGAAGCATAAAGACACTCTTCCTGCTCGGCGCTGATGAAGCCATTAGCGGGTTGGAAAAACCAGCGAACACACAGCTTATCTATATTGGTCATCATGGCGATGCCGGGGCGGCTCAGGCAGACATTATTTTACCCTGCGCAGCCTATACAGAAATGGCCGCAACTTATGTCAATACAGAGGGGCGTATACAGCAGACCCGGCGGGCCGCAATGCCCAAGGGTGAGGCGCGTGAAGGCTGGGCAATCTTTCGGGCTCTGTCTGAGATTTGCAGCAAGACCCTGCCATATGATGACAAGGCCGCTTTGCATGAAAAGCTCAGAGAGGCCTATCCGGTCTTCTCCGGCCTCGGATTTGCGCCCGGC
>JARFRJ010000119.1 GCA_029287305.1 Hyphomonas sp.
CGGCACAATCGCGCCAAGCCTGACAGCTGCTGACACCGTCATCGTGAGCGCAGCCGGCGCCAAAACATGTGGCGCTGAGCTGACCTGCTTGACCGAAGATCACACCGCCGCTCAGTTCGATGTTACTGGCGAAGCCGACAATACATACACAATCACATTGCCGGCCTCTATCAGCCTGTCAAATGGCGCTGGCGGCTCTATGACGGTTGACACCTTTACAGGCTCAAAAGCCTCTGGAACACTGGTAGCTGGCGCAGACAGCTTCACTGTTGGTGGAAGCCTCGGTGTTGCCGCGAACCAATCCACAGGCAGCTACACAGGCACATTCACCGTCGCCGTTGAGTATAACTAAGGCTGACGGGTTTTGTTCAATTGCGAGGGGGGGAGCGCTTTATCCCCCTCTCGCCTTTCCCAAAAGAAAGGAAATTTAAAATGACACGTTTTACTAAAACCATTCTATCATCGCTTGTCATTCTTGGTTTGCTTGGCACATCTGTAACCGCTCAGGAAACAGCCGATGGCACTTCTGGCGCTGAAGTTATTGCCCCTTTGCAGATTATGAAGATGCAAGACCTCGACTTTGGTACGATCGCTCCAAGCTTAACAACGCCAGGCACAGTTCAGGTATTAAGAGAACCTATAAACACCTCTGTGTGTGGAGCAGAGCTCACCTGTCTTGCGCCCGGCAACCGAGCTGTCTTTAATTTACTCGGTGAGCCAGATCGCTTTGTGAATTTATCGAACCCCGGCTCTATCACCGTCTCTGATGGTAATGGCAATACGATGCTGGTCGATAATTTTGCCGGCGCGGGAAGCGTTAGCAACACAGTATGGGGCGGCAATGTTAAACTTTCTGCCTCTGGCGATGAAGGCTTTTTTGTAGTCGCAACCCTGCATGTGGGCGCAAGCCAGCCGGTCGGCACCTATGTCGGAAGCTTTACCGTTACAGCTTCATACGAATAAGAAAGCCGTATTCTAGTCATGGGAGGGCGGATGTCTCATCCCCCTCCCACATTGGCTCTGGGGCACCGCAACTGAAAGTGCCCACCTGTCCAATTTGGGAAGCTAGCCCATAGCTTTGGTCCCCCTTCATTGAAGCTCTCTATCCAAATCCAATTGATAATGATCGAAGGCGCCATATGAGTGTCAACCCGGCCTAGAATTTCGGCGTCCACGTCGTTGCAGTGCCCAATCAAGCTTGTCATACCTGACCGATCTGGCTTAACCGATCTGCTTAACCGATCTGGCCCGTTAAGGCCGCTTTGGCGGCAAGTATGGGGCTCATTAAATGTGTACGCCCGCCACGGCCCTGACGGCCCTCAAAATTACGGTTTGAGGTCGACGCGCAGCGCTCTCCGGGCGCAAGAATATCGGGGTTCATGCCGAGACACATCGAACAACCCGGTTCACGCCACTCAAAACCTGCCTTGATAAAGACCTCGTCCAAGCCTTCAGCCTCAGCCTGGGCGCGCACAAGCCCCGAACCCGGCACCACCATGGCCCGAACACCCGGCGCAATATGCCCTGTTCTGGCAATTTCGGCGGCGGCGCGCAAATCCTCAATACGCGAATTGGTACACGAGCCGATAAAGACGCGCTGTACAGGCGTTCCGGCAAATTTCGCCCCGCCTGTCAGCCCCATATAATCAAGCGCGCGTTCAATCGCGGCGCGTTCAGAAGGGTCAGAATAATCTTCCGGTGAGGGAATACGCCCGGAGACCGGAATGGCTTGCTCTGGATTGGTTCCCCAACTTACTGTCGGTTCAATCTCGTCGGCCTGGATAATAAGTGTTTTATCCCAATGTGCATCCGCATCAGAAAAGAGGCTTTGCCAATATCCCAGCGCCATTTCCCAGGCACCCGCTTTTGGGGCCGCCGGACGCCCTTGCAGATAGGCAAAGGTTTTCTCATCCGGTGCAATAAGGCCAGCGCGCGCGCCGGCTTCTATAGACAGGTTACAGAGCGTCATCCGGCCCTCAACGCTTAAAGCCTCGACCGCCGCGCCGCGATATTCAATCACATAACCGGTCCCGCCGGCGGTTCCGATTTTGGCAATCAGATGCAGCGCCATATCCTTGGCGGTCACACCGGCTTGCAGATTACCTTGAAACTCAACCGCCATATTTTTCATTTTTCGGGCCCGCAGGGTTTGCGTTGCCAGAACATGCTCGACCTCGCTCGTACCGATACCATGCGCCAATGCACCGAGCGCGCCATGCGTCGAGGTATGACTGTCCCCACAAACAATTGTCATGCCCGGTTGAGAGCGCCCCTGTTCGGGGCCAACCACATGTACAATCCCATTATTAAGACTGCCCATGGGAAAAAATTCAATGTCATGTGCCGCGACATTACGCGATAGGGTCTGTAATTGCTGCCGTGCTTCACTGTCCTCAACCGCATCAATGCCAGCAGCCTGATTTGTCGTTGGCGTATTGTGATCGGCGACGGCAAGGGTCAGATCAGGCCGACGCACAGGCCGACCTGTCGCTTTCAGCCCGGCAAAAGCTTGCGGGCTGGTCACTTCATGGATCAAATGAAGATCAATATAGATCAACATATCGCCAGTGCCCGTTTCAGCTTCAATCAGATGCGCGTGCCAAATTTTATCATAGAGTGTTTTGCCGGACATAGATGTGCGAAACCTTATTGTGAAGACCTTGATCGGACATTGAATACAGACTTTCAGATGAAATGAAAAGTGCCCGTATAAGCATATCGTACGACGCGCGAGGACACGAGCATCAGCCTTTCATAGCCTCATGATACGCCAGAGCTGCCGCCTTTTCTTCTCTTGCATAGGTTCGAAAAGCCTTGAACAGGCCGAGCTTCAAATCAGGCTCAAGCCCGGCACCAAGACGTTTGATCTGCAAGCAGAACCAGCCTTGCTGGCCCCAGCCATTCAGGCCCTTGATAAGACCAATCGGAGAATTTTTACCCAGCCAGCGCGTCGGCCCAAGTTTGAGACTTTTCTCATAGACAGGGGCTGTCTGTAGCTCGCCGCTCAGAAGTTTATGGGGCAGATCAGGATCCGCGCACAGGGGACGCGCCAACCCAATCATATCCGCCTCCCCGGCCTCTATCGCCGCATTCATCGCTTGGACGGTGCGAAACCCGCCCGTGACGAGCAACGGCATCTGCGCACGCGATTGCACGCTTTTGGCATAGGCGGAAAAATAGGCCTCCCGCGCCCGGGTGGAGGCCTGCTCGCCTTCTTCAAATTTGGGCTCCAACCCGTCAATCCCGGCCATTTGCGGCTGTTCATAATTGCCCCCTGAAATCTCTACGAAATCAAGATTTTCGCCATTCAGAAGATCAATCACCGCCAGACAATCGGCATGAGTGAAGCCGCCTTTTTGGAAGTCACTCGAGTTTAGCTTGACCGACAAGGAGAAGGCAGGCCCGCACGCAACTTTCACCGCCTTGATCGCATCCAGCAGCAAACGAGCACGGTTTTCCAGAGGGCCGCCCCATCTATCCGTTCGTATATTGGCCTTTGGCGACAGGAATTGCGATAGGAGATAGCCATGCGCAGCATGCAATTGAACGCCGTCAAAACCTGTCTCTTTGGCGACCTTAGCGGCATCGGCAAAGCCTGCAATGACAGCCAGAATATCCGCCTCGCCCATTGCGCGCGGTGGGCCGAAGATGCCGCCCGGCATATTTAACGCCGTCTCGCTTGGCCCAAATGGCGCTTTATTCACGCTGGCCGGGGTTTGTCGCCCGGCATGGGAAAGCTGCATGATGATTTTACCGCCTGCTGATCTGGCCGCGACGGCATAGGCACGTAAAGCGGCCAAAGCCGCCGCGCTTTGCGCGCCTTGTATGACGACATTGCCGGGGCGTTCTAGATGGCACCGATCAATCTGGACATTACCGGTTATCTGTAAGCCTACCCCGCCTTTAGCCCAGCGTTGATAGAGCCGGACATGCGCGCCAGTGGCCATATTGTCCGCCTCGGCAAGGCCTTCTGTCATCGCCGCTTTGACCAGACGATTGGGAATTTCCAGTCCGGATACGAATTTTAATGGATCATTTATCGAAATCTGCATAAATTAACTCCTCATTTCAGCGAGTCAGACTATAGGTTCGAATATGGCAAACTCTCAGCAATCCGAGCTTGATTTAACCGCGACCGCTTCTGATACAGGCTATAGCGCCAAAGACATTGAAGTCCTAGAGGGATTGGAGCCTGTACGCAAACGCCCCGGCATGTATATTGGCGGAACGGATGAACGTGCCTTCCATCATCTGTTTGCCGAAATCCTTGATAATTCCATGGATGAAGTGGTCGCCGGCTTTGCCTCGCGCATCACGATTGAGGTGGAAGCAGATGGATATTTAAGCATTACAGATAATGGGCGTGGCATTCCGATTGGCGAACATCCGAAATTTCCAGGCATATCCGCTTTGGAGATTATTATGACCCGGCTTCACGCCGGAGGGAAATTTTCCAATTCGGCCTATAAAACCGCAGGCGGCCTGCATGGTGTCGGAATTTCCGTCGTCAATGCCTTGTCAGAACGGGTTGAGGTGGAAGTGGCCCGCGATAAAAAGCTTTACGCGCAAAGCTTTGCCCGCGGCATCCCGACAGGCCCGCTGGAATGTACAGGCCTTGCCCCTAATCGGCGCGGCACGACTGTACGTTT
>JARFRJ010000120.1 GCA_029287305.1 Hyphomonas sp.
CCCCCCCCCCCCCCCCCCCCCCCCCCCTAGCCTCCCTCCCCCGCCCCCCCCGACAACTCCCCTAGAGTTGGATCGTCGGCAGCGTCAGATGTGTATAAGAGACAGGCGCTGGGGCTGCATATGTGAGAGGTGAGCTGGCAATATCAAGAGAGATTCAATCAAGGAGAAGAGCAGCGCGGCCATCACCACAAAGCTGATCTGTTCTGTAAAAGAGCGTGTCTCTCCTGAAACCAGAGCCCAGGGCATGAAGGCGATAATCGTTGTCAAAACGCCGAAGACAACCGGTTTCATCACCGCATGGGCGCCAGAGCGGGACGCCGCTAGCCCGGTATTGCGTCCAACCTCCACCTCTTTGTGAATATTCTCACCCACAATTATGGCATCATCCACAATCACACCAATCACCAGCAAAACAGCAAAGAGCGATAGGAAGTTAAAGGATACACCGAAGAAAGGTAGAAGGAATGTGCCCCCGGCAAAGGCGGTAATAATGCCAACCGTCACCCAAAATGCCACAAGGGGTCGTAAGAAGAGGATCAGGACAAGTAAAACCAGGCCAGCACCGATGAGCGCTGAATTTGTGATCGTACTCATCCGATCATCAAATGCTTCAGAATCATCCCATAATAGGCTGATCTCAATCGCTTCGGGCAGAGTTTTATTGCGCTCTTCTATATAATCTCGAAATCCTTCGGCATATTTCACAATATCCATACGATCCGGTGGATTAATGAAAATAAAAGCCGTTGGGCGACCATTATAGGTCGCCTGCAAATCTGCATCAACAAATCCGTCAATCACCGTCGCGACATCAGAGACCCGGACGATACCCCCATCCACACTTTGTGAGATGATGATACGACCGAACTCTTCTGCGGTATCAGCCTGTTGGCGTGTCTGGATGCCGACTGTCCCCGTATCTGTGCGCACCTGACCGCCAGATGAATTAACCGAGGAGACGCGGATCGCATTGGCAATATCGGCGAAGGTCAAACCATAACGGCGCAAATTTTCCTCGGTCACCTCAATGGAGACCTCTTCATCCAGAATGCCATCAACGACCGCCAATTGCCCGCCGGGCAATTGCGCAATTTCATCCCTGATTAGTTCTGCCGTGCGCTTGAGTGTGCGGGCATCCACATTGCCATGTACCGTCACACCGAAAAACGTATTTTGAGCCCGCCATTGTCTGACCTGCGGCTGGAAAGCCGCTTGCGGAAAATTGTTGATCTGCATGACCCGGCGCTCAATCTCATCGATAAGCTTGTCCATATCTGTGTCGGTTTCGCCACGAATATTGACAAAGCCTGTCCCTTCACGGGCCGTGCTGGTCATACGTTTAATGCCGTCAAGGTCGGTAATTGCTTCTTCAATACGAGCGACAAGTTGATCTTCTACATCGGCAGGAGACGCGCCCGGCCAAGCCACAGAAACGGTTGCGCCATTCACCTCGACGGAAGGGAAAAGCTCGCGTTCCATCGTCATAAAGCTTATCGTGCCGCCCACGAGGGCAATAAACATCAAAAGATTGGCGGCTACCGAATTTCCGGCAAACCAGGAAACTATACCTTTCATCGATCTAACTCCGCTATCGCATCTGTATTGGCAAAGGCACTGCTGGTTTCAGACGTACCTGTGTTTTCAACCAGCGATCCATCGGCGCGCTGTTGACGTATGGTCAGGCGCATCCCGTCAAAAGCGGCCTGAATGGGGGAGACAACCGCCAGCTCACCAATCTCAGCGCCAGCATAAAAGTAAACGCCGCTCAGATCAGAGTAAAGGACATCAATTGGACGTATATCCAGCTCGCTGTCGGCCTGATTGCCAATATATAGATCATTCTTGCCGCGCAGAGCTGCCCGCGGAGCCCAAAGCACGTCTTCAATTGTCTCCCCGATAATTGTGGCCGTGACAAAAAGGCCGGGCGCCAGAGGCACGCCGTCATCGGCCCCTGTCCCATAAGGATCACGCACTTCTGCGAAGACATTGACAAGCCGGGACTGCCTATTCACAGAGGCCGCTGTACGCATAATCTGCCCGCGCCATTCGCGCATCTCCCCCCCAATGGAGGCATTGAAGATAACATCTGGACCCGGCGATTGCGCACTTGCCAGAAACGCAATCGGAAGATTAAGCTGACCGAGTTGAGCATCTGTCAACGGCAAGGAGACCTCTACGCTCTCAGTTGAAAAGATACGCCCAAGACCTTGACCTCTTGTCACAAATTGGCCAGCATCGGCTGTCTTTTCCCGGATGCGGGCATTAAAGGGGGCACGAATAATCGTGCGGCTGAGCGCCAACTCGGCTTCAGCCAATTGCGCTTTGGCAGAAGCCAGATTAGCCTCGGCATTCGCCAATTGCGGCTCTCTGCGGGCCAAAGGACTGGACTCAGCAATACCTAATTCTTCCAGATCTCGGACAGCCAGATCCGATTCCGCCTGTTCGCGGGCAAGCGCCTGCTCAGCAGAGGCAATGCCCGAACGCGCCCGCACAACGGTTAACTTGTAATCGGCCTGATCCAGACGAGCGATCACTTCTCCCTTTGGAATATAGCCGCCATTTTCAAATTTTGGCGACAGATAGGAAATGCGCCCGGAGACTTGCGGGGTGAGCGTGATCTCGATCCGCGGTCGCACTTCCCCCTGCGCGATCGCCGTCATGTTCAGATCACGCATCTCTATAGCTTCGGAAAACACCGTCAGAGGCTTGATCTGCTCATCGGTTTCCTCGGGCTGGGGTTTATTTGCCGATAAAACCATCATCAGGACGATACCGATAATGACAAGTGCCACAATGGGCAGAAGAGTGAAGAGGATGCGCTTCATGAGGCTGAACTTTCTTTAGTTTCCTTGATTTCCAATGCGGCCATTGTGTTTGCTGTGGTTTGATCTTGACCAAGCGGGCCGCCGCCCAAGGCCAAATGATAATTGATCCGATTAACAACCCGCGAGGCGCGAATTTGGATCACATTGGCCTCACTGTTCAGACGTGTGGTTTGAGCCTGAATCAGATTGAATATAGAGACCAGCCCTCTTTGATATTGGCGCAAGGCCAGGTCTTCTGCTTTATGCGCTTCTTCGAGGGCCCGCTCCTGCGCCATTTCCTGCTCTCTTAGCAGGATATCTGCATCCAGCGCGTCTTCTACCTCACGCCAGGCCGTCAAGACCGTATTGGTGTAATTGGCCGCGGCCACTTCGGCGCGCGCCACAGCGGCCTTGCGGTCGGCACGCAAAGCTCCGCCCTGCCAGACAGACTGGCTTAAAGACGCCAAAATATTGGCACTGATCCGCTGCGGATCAAAAATATCGGTAAATTTGATACTGGAAGAATTTGAAATGCTGGAACTGGCCCGCAAACTCGGAAAAATCGCCAGTCTGGCCGCTTCAGCGGTCAAACCCGCCGCTTCCAGACGCGCCTCTGAGGCGGCTATATCCGGGCGCCGGGTCAGCAAGAGCGAGGGATCGCCCGGCATGGCGATATCTGTCAAGACAGGCAAGCGTGAGGGCGCATCAATTTCATTGGCCGGATAGCGTCCGAGGAACACCTCCAATTGACGCGCCGCGCTATTGCGGCTTTGCAGACGATTGAAAATCTGCGCTTCGGCAGAGGCCAGTTGCGTACGGGCTGTGCGCACATCCAAAGCCGTGGACAGGCCGCGTGAAAAGCGCCGTTCGGTCAAGTCCAGCGTATTTTTCCGCGCATCAAAGGTCAGCCGGGCAATACGCTCCTGCTCCATGGCATTATTCAGATTGACCCAGGCCGTCGCTGCCTGCCCGGCAATCGACAGCCGGGCTGCGGCCAGATCTGCTTGGCTGGCCTGATATGAGGCCTCAGCCGCATCAATATTGGCCCGCACCCGCCCCCATAAATCCAACTCCCAATTCAGCTGAAAGCTTTGGCTGTAATCGGGTTGACTGAACCGCCCATCGACGACAATACCCTCACCAATTGTGGTAGACCTGACGGTCGTGCTATAGGAATTGTTGAAATTATACGTCACGGAAGGCAGAGACCGCCCTGACAGGGCACGGGCATTTTCCCTCGCCGCGCGCGCGGTCGCTTCACTGGCGATAATCGTCGGGCTGGCCATCAGCGCCTCATCAACAATCGTCAGCATACGAGAATCATCAAATTGGCTCAGCCAATTGGCAAGTTCCGGGGTTTGCGAAACAGGTTGAACTGTATAGGCTTGAGGCACCAGAGGTAAATTTGCCTCAACTTCTACGCGTTCGCCTGTCAGCCCATGCCCCACAGAACAGGCCTGAAGGGAAAAAATAGCTAAAAATACAGGTGAATACTTCATTTTCTTCCCCAAAGGTATAGATAAAAGCTAATGCTTACATATTCGAATGTCAATCAATAATTATCGAAAGTCAATAATTTTTATCGATTACCCCAAATATATTGGCATATAAAGCCTCTTGATCCGTTTTGGGGCGGAGCCTAGGCTTATTTGGTGTAATAAATTGAGACAGTCCGTGGGATAGGCCGTAAGAGAGCCCCTATGCGAAAGGAAGCGTTTTGCCAAAACAACCGTTCAAAGCCCTTCTATTGCAGCAATTGCGCCGCGATGTTGCCATGCTCACCGGCATATTTACCGTTCTGCTTATATGGCTTGCCTTGATCGGAGAGCTTCGCTGGACGCAAAGTTTCTGGATAAGTCTTTTTTTGATCGCTATGGCGATCATTTACACAATCAGCCGCGCGGCACGTATAAGTGCGACGCGAAATGTCTCGCAAACAATATCCTTAAGCGAGGTTGAGCGCACGCGGCGACGGGCGCAGCAACAAGTCCTTGACGGATTTAGCCAACCGGCCTTGATCCTGACCCATGACCGGATTGAGTACAGCAATAAAGCGGCCATGAAACTGTTCAATCTGCCGCGCCCCAAGGGCCTCTCCTCGGCCTCACTGCGCCACCCTGCCCTGTTAAATACAATTGCCAAAGCTCTGGCCTCGCGCCAGGCCATGGTCTGTGAATTCAATCCCGCCTATCGCACAGACGAGCCTTGGCTGGCTGAACTGGTCGTTCTGGACACCACAGAAGTGCCAGCGCGGCTACTGATCAGCCTGTTTGACCAGAAATCCGTACGTCTGGCGAGCAGTGCCCGGTCTGATTTTCTGGCCAATGCCAGCCATGAATTGCGCACGCCTTTGACCTCTATTTCAGGCTTTATTGAAACGATGAAAGGTCCGGCCCGTCATGATTTGAAAGCCTGGCCCAGATTTATTGATATTATTGATCAACAGGTCAGCCATATGCGGGCTTTGGTTAAAGATCTCTTATCCCTGTCGCGCATCGAACTGGCCGAACATATGGCCCCAACAACGCAAATTGATTTAACCGCCTACACATTGGAGGCGATAAAATCCCTCATCCCGCAAGCTAAAGCGAGGCAAGTCAGGCTTAAACCCCCCGATCAGACAAGCCCTTTAATCATTCGGGCCGACCCGGATGAGGTTAAACAGGTTATTGTCAATTTGCTGGGCAATGCCCTGAAATATTCCCCCGAAGGGAGCGTCATCAAGATTGAGCTGGGGCAAGCCACCTCTGCTTCAGAAGCAGAAGCGGCCTGTAGCCGGCGTAAAACAGGCGCGGGGCGGCATACAATTATACGGCATGAAAAAATGGCTGGCCCCGCCGCCTGGCTGCGCATCAAGGATAAAGGGCCGGGCATTGAGGAAGATATTCTGCCGCGTCTGGGCGAGCGTTTTTTTCGTGCCGATGCCAGTCGCGGCGGACCGATAGAAGGCACAGGCCTTGGCCTTGCGATTGTCAAACATATTATGGCGCATCATAAAGGCGGCATCGCGGTGGAAACTCGGCCAGGATCCGGCACGGCCTTTTCCGTTTGGTTTCCTTGCGCTAAACAAAAACTGTAAAATGTCTCCAATTGTCATATTACTATCACCAAATCCCTCTATGAGACGCTCAGTCATAGCTTTACATGGCGATAGAACACCCTCAAATTGATAATATTTTCTATCTGGAAAGTGATAGACCATAAGACAGATCGGAGATTTTTCTTATATGGCTTCCATACAATATACAGAGCAAAGCATGAATGATCATATTGTGACGGCCTTTTCCCAGGAATTGGAGCAATTATTTGCCAATATTTTACGCATGGGTGGCTTGGTTGAAGCCATGACGAATGATGCCTGTGAGGCGATTGTGATCGGTGATGTCGAAAATGCCAACCGTATTCGTCTGCGCGATACACAAGTTAATCAGCTTGATGCTGAAAACGAAAAGATGATCACAGAAATTATTGCTCTGCGCCAACCTTTGGCCCGCGACTTACGATCTGTCTTAAGTGCTTTGAAAACATCCAATGAGCTGGAACGCATTGGCGATTTAGCGAAAAATATCGCCAAACGGGCCAAACCTGTCGCCAAGACCAATCGGCCCAGCCTGTTAAAAGGGATTTCAGAGCTTAACAGCGCCGTCATTGGCCAACTTTCAGGCGTATTGGATGCCTATCGCAATCAGGATGCTGAACAAGCGATCCGGATATGGGATCAGGATGATAAAATTGACAAGATTTATACAGCCTATTGCAAAGATGTCCTGTCTGAGATGAAAGCGCATCCAGACCTGATCAGTGATGGGATGCATATTCTGTTCATTGCCAAGAATTTGGAGCGGATTGGCGATCTTGTCACAAATATTGCCGAATTTATCTATTTTCTGGTGACCGGCAATTATCTGACCTTAACAGAGCGTCTGGATATTGATTGACCTGGATATTGATTGGCAGGCATAGGGATGACATAAGTTGATTGGTGTCTTGGCAGATATTCTGGCAAGATAGCCTTTGATGTTCCGATCTTTTTTAAGGAGCCCATATGAAGCCTTATGTCCTGATCGCAGAAGATGATCACTCTGTTTGCGAATTATTATGCTATAATCTCGTCAGCGAGGATTATGAGGTCGCCGTTGCCAATGACGGGGAGGAAGCCATGTTGATGGTAAATGAGCGCACCCCGGATTTATTGCTGCTTGATTGGATGCTTCCGAAAGTGCCGGGCATTGAGGTTTGCCGCCGTTTGCGCAATAAAACGGCAACCAAAAACGTTCCGATTATTATGCTCACAGCCCGCGGCGAGGAAAGTGACCGCATTCGCGGCCTGGATACGGGCGCGGATGATTACATCACAAAACCGTTTTCAACCACCGAATTAATGGCGCGTTTGCGCGCTGTCATGCGCCGCGTGCGCCCGGGATTATCAGAGGATTTATTAAAAGCTGGCTCCATCACCATGGACCGGGTGGCCCATACAGTTATGCGCAATGGTAATCAGCTACATCTCGGGCCTACAGAATACCGCTTGATTGAGCACTTCATGCAACATCCAGGACGGGTTTTCTCGCGCGAGCAATTATTGGATGCGGTCTGGGGCTCTGATGTCTATGTTGAACCGCGTACAGTGGATGTCCATGTTGGGCGCTTGCGTAAAATCCTTAAAAAGGCGGGCGAAGACCCAATCCGCACCGTCCGCTCCGCCGGATACGCCCTTAAAGCGGGTTGAAACCGGAAAAACACATCCCCCATGCGGTTTAAATCTTTTCAACAGGACTTTATAGCAAGCCAGCCGACATACTGGACACGTCAAAAATGCCCAGCGACAAGCCTGTTTCTGTTTAATACATGACGATATCCTCTGGCCCCTATGCGGCCTATCAGGCCTGTCTGGAAGAGGGTCATCTTCAGGCCGATCCGGCACAGGCACACATCATGACTTTGCTGGATCAGCTCGCAGAGGATTTATGTGGGTCAAAAGAGAGGTTCTGGCGCAAGCCAAAGCCGATCAAGGGTCTGTATATCTGGGGCGGCGTCGGGCGGGGTAAATCCATGCTGATGGATTTATTCTACAGCCAGTGTTCTATCACCAAGAAAAAACGCATCCATTATCATGACTTCATGCAGACGGTGCATAGCTTTCTCACCTATTGGCGCGGCTTAAGCCAGAAAGAACGTCGGCGCTCTCAATGGCATGTCAAAGGCGCAGGAGACGATCCAATCCCGCCTGCTGCGGCAAAACTGTCCCATCAGGTCCGGCTCTTATGTCTGGATGAATTTCAGGTGACACAAATTGCCGATGCCATGATCCTGTCGCGCCTGTTTACAGCCCTGTTTGCCAATGGGATCACACTTGTCGCAACCTCCAATCGGGGCCCGCAGGATTTGTATAAAAATGGTCTGAACCGGCATCGTTTCCTGCCCTTCATTGAGACGCTGCAAAACCATTGCCAGAATATTGAACTTGTCTCGGCGCGCGATTACCGTTTGGAACGGCTCACCGCCCAGCCTGTCTGGTATACACCGCTCGGACCAGAAAGCGCCGCCGCTTTCAATACAGTCTGGCAAGACTTGATTGCGCCCGCAGCGCCAGAGCCTGCCTGTCTCTATGTGTCCGGACGCAAATTGGTTTTGCCAATGACCGCAGGCGGGATCACGCGGCTCAGCTTCAAGGCTTTATGCGACCAACCCCTCGGCACAGCCGATTATCTGGCCTTGGCCGCGCAATATCACACGCTTTTCCTAGAGGATATTCCAAAACTCACCGCGTCTGAGCGTAATCAGGCCATTCGGTTCACCCATTTGATTGACGCCCTTTATGAAGCCAAAACAAATCTTGTTGCCAGCGCAGAAGTTGAACCGGAGGCGCTCTATACAGATGGAGAGGGAAGTTTTGAATTTCAGCGCACGGTCAGTCGCCTCTATGAAATGCGCTCAACGGAATATCTTAGTCCTGTCTCTTATACACATCTCCGAGC
>JARFRJ010000038.1 GCA_029287305.1 Hyphomonas sp.
CCCTCCCTCCACTTGCCTCGTCGCCCGCGTCATCTGTGTATAAGCCCCAGGACCTCACCCCTTGCCGCTCGCGCTCCAATTGCGGTAAAGTCAAATTTGAATAGCTTTGCGGAAAGCGGAATTTCATCGTCGCCGCTTGGATCATTTCAGCGGTTGTGCCCGGGTCATCCAGAGAGCGAAAGACACCCTCATCCACACCATCGGCTAAAATTTTGACAATAGAAACCCGTTCTTCCGCCATGAGATTATTGAGGAATTTTGGGCGCTCTTTACGTAAAATATCGGCCACTTCGAGGAGTTTCGATTCAACATCCATTTTGCGATAGGTTTCTTGCAGACCATAGGTAAACACTTCATAGAGCCGTAAAGGCGCAGGCGCGTTCTTATGGGCAATTTTCTCAATCTCGATAAAGGTCAGCCGATTATACGCCTCGGCAATGGCTTCAGCGATATCCAGTTTTGAGGCAAAGAAGCGATAGATATTACCCGCCGACATCTCGCAATCCTTGGCTACTTCAGACATTGTCGTCTTGGAGTATCCATAATGTTTGAAGCGTTGCTGAGCGGCCTCGAGAATTTGCTCGCGTGTATCTGATTTATCGCTGATCATACATCCATCCCTATCATACCATGCCTTTCAGATAGAAAGCCGCCCGCATGAAATATCGACCTGACATAGCGCTAATGCACCGCCATCATATCGCAAGAGTGCGGTTCAACAAACAGGCCTTGATTGCTTTCAAAGGCGTGATGATCCATAAATCATGCAAAAACTCAAGGGTTAACTTCGTTTATGACAGATTATAAAAAAATCATGGTGATGGGAGCCGGTTCATGGGGGACGGCCCTGGCGCTGAAGGCCCAACAAGCCGGGCATGACGTTGAAATGTGGACACGTCGCGAAACGCTTGCTGAGGCCTTGACCAGCGGCGGCGGCAATCCGGAGTATCTACCGGGCATGGCTCTACCACCTATCCCGGCAACGACAGAGCTGGCGCGACTGAAGACGGCTGACATTGTGTTCGCTGTTATACCAGTTCAGCATAGCCGGGCCTATTTCAAAAGGGCCGCCGCCTTTATCAAAGCGGGAACCCCTGTTTTGCTCTGCGCAAAGGGTATAGAACAAGGCAGCCTGAAGTGGATGACGCAAATTCTGGCTGAAACCATTCCGCACTCTATCCCTATTATCCTGTCTGGCCCAAGCTTTGCCAAAGATGTCGCGCAGAATTTACCAACGGCGATTACCTTGGCTTGCGAGGATGAACGCCTTGGCCATGACTTGGTCGCGGCGCTTGGTCAACCGCGATTTCGCCCCTATTGGAGCCCGGATATGATCGGCGCGCAAATTGGTGGTGCGGTAAAGAATGTGCTTGCCATTGCCTGCGGGATCAGTGAAGGTTTGGGGCTTGGCAAATCGGCACATGCGGCCCTGCTGACCCGAGGGTTCGCTGAAATGCGCCGTCTTGCTAAACCGCTCGGCGCGCAAATGGAAACATTTTCAGGCCTGTCAGGATTTGGCGATCTGGTCCTCACCTGCTCCTCCCCGCAATCGCGAAATATGAGCTTTGGACTGGCTTTAGGACAAGGACAAAGCGCTGCGGATATTTTGACGTCCAGGGCGAGCGTAACCGAAGGGGTGACCACCACACCCGCTTTACTCTCCCTCGCGCGGAAATATGATCTGGATTTGCCCATTTGCGAGCGTGTCGGGCATATCCTGACAGGCGCACAAAGTGTGGATGAAACTATCCACAGCCTGCTGGCGCGTCCGTTCAAAGGTGAGTTTTTATAATTGAGGTCAAGAAGCTGCGGGCCTTAGAGTGTATCCTTAGAATGTGTCCCGCCCTCAAAGTCTCAGGCGGCGGTGTCTTCTTCTTTTAGATAGATGGATTTACGCGGCGCCGCAAAAACGCGGTGGACCATGGGCTCAAAAAACGCCAAAGCCTCGTTTTCATAGTTTGGATCAAAGGCCGCCTGATCATAGAGATGGCAAAATTCGGCGGTATAATCATACCATTCATGGCCTTTATACACATCACGCATATTCTGATCCAAGCCAAGATGATGGAAGAAATAATACCCCTGAAACAGGCCATGATTTGCGACCATCCAATGATTTTTCTCAGAGACAAAGGGCTTTAGAATAGCGGCGGCGACATCGGGATGGTTATAACTGCCCAGCGTATCGCCAATGTCATGCAAGAGCGCGCAGACGACATATTCCTCATCGCGTCCATCCCGATGTGCCCGGCTCGCAGTTTGCAGGGAATGGGTCAGACGATCGACCGGAAAGCCGCCATAATCGCCATCTAGAAGCTTTAAATGTGACAGAACGCGCGCGGGAAGCTCACGATTAAACTCTGCCGCATGTGTGGCGATAATCGTCCAATCTTCTTTGGTGCCCTCTGTCATGGCATGAAATTTAGCTTGTGCGCCTACCTCACCGTCCATTTTACCGTCTGTCTCACCATCTGCAGCCATGATCGTCTCCTCTATTCATCTTTATCGAGCTTGTTTGTATAGGCCTGTCTATACCATAAACTATGCCTCTATTCATCTTAAAAGCAGGGGCTGTCACGCCTCAAAACTAAAGGGCGGCCTTTAAAGCCGTCCAGAACCAATATCCAAGAGATAAAACAAGAGGAGGCTATAGGCCTTTCAGGAGATTACCCGCCATTAGAACAGCCCAAGCCAAAAGCGCTGTATAATAGGCTTGATTGTCCATAAAGTCTGGAAAGTCCGGGACATAAACAGTCAAAAGGGAGACAACCCCCAAGACTAAAGCAACGATAAATGTACCTTGTGTGGGTGCGCTTAGTTTCATGATAACTCCTTGAAATTTTATTATTAATATTAGCCTTACTGATAAGTGACTTCGCTTCAACCCATTCGGCTGAAGACATTTATGCCCTTGACTTCGCCTTATTATTTTGAGCAAAGCGCAAGCCGCATGAAAGATTAACAAACTTTTAGCAAGCTGCCAAACAAAAACTCAGCGCCCAAAGCCCCGGCCCTTACACTGCCGGGCTATTAATGATAAAGCGTCGGCGTCGACTTACTCAAAGCTGGTTTATGGCGCATCCCTACGCTTAGCCCCACACAAGGACAGGATAGAAATACGATGCTGAAAACCCGCATTATTCCCTGTCTAGATGTTAAAAATGGCCGTACCGTCAAAGGTGTCAACTTTGTCAATCTGCGTGATGCAGGCGACCCGGTGGCGCTGGCGCGAGCCTATGATGCGCAAGGGGCGGATGAGCTGTGTTTTCTGGATATTACGGCCAGCGGTGAAGCGCGCGGCACCCTTCTCGACATTGTCAAAGCCACCGCCGAGCAATGCTTTATGCCACTTACCGTCGGGGGCGGTGTGCGCGGGGTAGAAGATGTGGTAACGCTTTTGCGCGCCGGGGCCGATAAGGTCGCGATCAATTCTGCGGCGGTGAAAAATCCGGACATTCTCGCTGAATGCGCCGCCCGTGTTGGCCGCCAATGCATGGTCGCCTCAATCGATGCGCGCCAGACGGAGGCTGGAAAATGGGAGGTATACACCCATGGGGGCAGCCGCCAGACTGGTGTGGACGCGCTCGACTTTGCAACCCGTGTGGAACAGGCAGGTGCGGGTGAAATTCTCCTGACCAGTATGGATCGGGACGGCACCAAATCTGGCTTTGATATCGCGCTCTTGAAAGCTGTCACAGACCGGGTCAATATTCCTGTCATTGCCTCAGGCGGGGCTGGCTCGGCAGAGGACTTTATCCCGGCGATCAAACAGGGCGGGGCAAATGCGGTGCTCGCCGCATCCATTTTCCATTTTGGCGAGGTGAGCCTGGCCGAGGCGCGCAGCGTGTTGGCAGCGGCAGGCCTGCCGGTACGACCGGACGATATTGATCCGGCATAAGGGTGCAGATATACAGGCATATTTTCGACCCAGATTTTCACCCAAAATACCTATAGACGCGCCCTTAGCGCAGACAGGACATTCAGGCCATGGCAGAAGATAGAATTCCTAAAAAACCCCTAGGGGATGCGGCAAAACTGACCAAAATTCTGCACGCGCTGAGCGCGGTCATTGATGAACGCGCAGAGGGCAGCTCCAGAACCTCCTACACCGCCAAACTGCTTGAGAAAGGCCGGGTACAGGTCGCTAAAAAGCTGATTGAGGAAGGCGGCGAGCTTGGCCTCGCCCTTGTCGCTCAGGAAAAAGAAGACATCGCCAATGTGGCAGCAGACCTGCTCTATCATTTCCTGGTTGGTTTGCGCTCGCGCGGTATAAGCCTCAATCAGGTCGCCGAGGCGCTTATCGCCCGAGAAGGGATTTCAGGGCTGGCGCGTGACAGAGGCGAGAAGAAGGGGAAGTAAAGAAAGTTTCCACCGGACTTTTTAAGTAAAATCAGTCTCAAACCGGCTTCGACTTATGCGCTTAGCAAGATGAGTTATCGGATAGAATCCAAAAATGATCAGGCCTGATTTGGAGACAGACGCACACGTCCCCAATAAACACCATGTCAGATAGTATCTGAAAAGGTTTTAGCCAAGTCCATCTTTGTTCTCTGCCTTATCCGACAGCGCCTTCACGCCTAATGGGATGCAGTGCGTTGATGTCAATCATATCCTGACCAGCGGATGCGCCGCAATTCATGCCGCGCGTCACGATCACCCTGTTCAGCGGCCAATTTAAGCCACTTGATGGTAGCCGTCCTATCTTTGGCGACGCCCCTACCATCACGATACATAAGGGCTAAATTAAATTGTGCCCATGCAGACCCTTGTTCCGCAGCAAGTGTATACCATTTAACCGCAGCCCCATAATCTTGCGCCACGCCCTCACCATCATTATACTTTTTGGCTAAATTATACTGCGCAAAGCGATCTCCCTGATTGGCAGATAATGTGAGCCACTTAATCGCAACCGCATAATCCTGCTCTACTCCATCGCCATAATGATAACGCATCGCTAGATTATATTGCGCTTTGGGGTGTCCCTGCTCGGCAGAAAGTCTGTACCATTTGGCCGCAACCGCATAATCCTGCGCTACGCTTCTACCTTCACCATACATCACACCTAAATTATATTGCGCCTTTGCATATCCTTGCTCGGCAGAAAGTCTGTACCATTTGAACGCAGCCGCATAATCCTGCGTTACGCCCAAACCTTTATAATACATAAAGCCTAAATGATTTTGCGCTTCAGCATATCCTTGCTCGGCAGAAAGTCTGAACCATTTGGCCGCAACCGCATAATCCTGCGCCACGCCTGTACCTTCGTCATACTTCACACCTAATTCATATTGTGCCTTTGCATATCCTTGCTCGGCAGAAAGTCTGTACCATTTGGCCGCAACCGCATAATCCTGCGCCACGCCTGTACCGTCGTCATACATCACACCTAATTCATATTGTGCCTCAGCATTACCATTTTCAGCCGAGGCTTTCAGGGATTGGGTGCCAACCGTCTCTGGCGTCTCTGCCGTGTCTGCTGTGTCTGCTATAGATGCAGGGGCCGCATCAGAACTGTCTTCAGCAGTTTCCAAATCCGGGTCTATGATCGCCTCTTGCGCGAAAGCCGGAACGGCAAATATAGAAAACACATACAAAGTCAGTACATACACAAATTTTTTCATCGTATCCTCACTATAAATCTTATTTACTCACAGTTACTTAAACGTATCATACAGGTTCCGCCAGTCTCAAACCGGCTTCGACTTATGCGCGAGGCGGGCCGCATTGGCTTCCCAATTCTGCCCGTCAAAGGGGTCGACCGTGACATCAAGCTGATCCCAATCATCCAGACAACGCCAAGTGACGGCGACCCCATCCGGGTTTGAGCGCGGAATATAATAGCTTTTCACCCCGCATGTGGCGCAAAAGAAATGCTTGGCCGTGCCTTTATTGAAAGTGTACAAGGTGAGCGCGCCCTCGCCCTGAAGCAAGCGAAAATGCCGGGCGGGAACGATAATATGAATATTGCCCGATTTGGCACAGATGGAGCAATTACACTCTTCGGCTTCCATCGCCTCTGGCAAGTCCACTTCAAAACGTACTTTCTGGCAATGGCAACCGCCTTTATGGGTGTGTAAATCGCGCATGGGTCAGTCGGTCTCTTTCATGATGAATAAATGGTGTGTTTCATAAGAGAGGCTCCAAAACTCAAGCCAGCTCAATATCATTTAGAGAGATTGTTTCTAGCATAATCCGGGCGCAATCGGCAATCACAGAACCTGGCGGGAAAATCGCCGCCGCCCCGGCCGCTTCCAGCGCCTCAAAATCCTGCGCGGGAACAACTCCGCCGACGATAATACGCATGCGCGCCATGCCCTGATTGCCAAGCGCCCGTTTCAGTTCCGGAACAAGGGTCAGATGCCCCGCCGCAAGCGAGGACGCCGCGATAATATCGACATCAGCAGACATGGCATCGCGGGCGGCTTCTTCGGGCGTCTGGAAAAGCGGACCGATCACCACCTCCCAACCGAGATCGGCTAGGGCCGAGGCGACCACTTTCTGGCCGCGATCATGCCCATCCTGACCCATTTTTGCGATATAGATTTTCGGTTTGCGGCCATTTTCGCGAGCGAAGGTTTGCGCTTGCCCGAGCGCTGCACGGGCCTTGTCATCCTGTTTGACGCCCGCCCCATAGACGCCCTTAATGGAGCGAATTTCCGCTTTATGCCGCCCGCAAGCCACTTCAATCGCCGTCGATATTTCACCGACCGTCGCTTTGGCGCGGGCCGCCTTCACGCTCAAACCGAGCAGGTTGCCTGTACCGGTTTGGGCCGCATGGGTTAAGTCTGCGAGCGCGGCGTCCACCGCGCTTTGCGAGCGCTCGGCTTTCAGTCTTTGCAATTTCTCCAATTGCTGGGCGCGAACGGCTGCATTATCCACTTTCAGGACGGGCACATCCTCAGCCTCGTCAAGCTGGAACTTATTCACCCCGACCACGGTCTGCACACCACTATCTATACGTGCTTGAGTGCGGGCGGCGGCCTCTTCAATGCGCAGTTTCGGCACGCCTTGTTCTATCGCGGCGGCCATACCGCCAAGGCTCTCAATCTCACGAATATGGGCCATGGCTTTTTCAGCCAAATCTTGTGTCAGGCGTTCAACATAATAAGACCCGCCCCAAGGGTCTATGGTTTGTGAAGTGCCAGCTTCCTCTTGCAGAAAGATTTGCGTATTTCGAGCAATCCGCGCGGAAAAATCGGTCGGCAAGGCCAAAGCCTCGTCAAAACTATTGGTATGCAGGCTCTGGGTTTGCCCACCGACAGCGGCAATCGCCTCCAGACAGGTACGGATGACATTATTATAGACATCTTGCGCGGTTAGAGACCAGCCAGAGGTCTGGCAATGACATCTCAGACTTGAAGATTTCGGGTCCTTCGGCGCAAATTCCTGCAAGAGTTTCGCCCATAATAGCCGCCCGGCGCGCAATTTAGCCACCTCCATAAATGTATTCATACCAATGGCCCAAAAGAAGGAGAGGCGCGGAGCAAAGGCATCAATATCTAGCCCGACGGCCAGCCCAGCGCGGATATATTCAATCCCATCGGCGAGGGTATAGGCCAGTTCAAGGTCTGCGCTCGCGCCCGCTTCCTGCATATGATAGCCGCTGATCGAGATAGAGTTAAAACGCGGCATATGCTGGGAGGTATAGGCAAAAATATCGGAAATAATCCTGAGCGACATTTTCGGTGGATAAATATAGGTATTGCGTACCATAAACTCTTTCAAAATATCATTCTGTATGGTTCCGCTGAGTTTTTCCGGGCTGACGCCCTGCTCTTCAGCGGCGATAATATAGAGCGCCATAATTGGCAGCACCGCCCCATTCATCGTCATGGAGACAGACATTTGATCGAGCGGAATGCCAGAAAACAGTGTCCGCATATCAAGAATGGAATCAATCGCGACCCCGGCCATGCCGACATCGCCTGCAACACGCGGATGGTCAGAATCATAGCCGCGATGGGTGGCCAAATCAAAAGCAATGGAGAGGCCCTTCTGGCCTGCTTCCAGATTACGCCGATAAAAAGCATTGGAATCTTCTGCCGTTGAAAATCCGGCATATTGGCGAATGGTCCAGGATCGCTGGGTATACATTGTCGGATAGGGGCCGCGCCCATAGGGCGCCAGACCCGGATACCCATCCAGAAAAGACAAATTCTGCGTATCTGACGCGCTATAATAGCTCTTCAGATCTATACCCTCCGGCGTCGTGATATGTTTGTCTTTCGCAGCCGAGCCGGATAGAGCGCTATCCTCTTCGGCTAGGGAATAGGAAAGCTTGGTAAAATCAGGAAATTGGCTCATAGGGTCACTCCTAATTCCGCATGCAGAATTTGTAAGGCGGCGATACAATCCATGCCCGTATAGAGATAGCTGTCAATGCCCGCCTTGGCCCAGACTTGCGCCTGATCGCCGGTGCGTCCGGCCAGATAAATGCGCGTTGCACCTGCTGTTTTCAAGGCGCGCGCAAGCTCAACCGCTTCGTCTGCATAGGCGGCCTCTGATCCACAAATCACAGCGACAGGGCCGGATTTGGACGCCCTAAAGGCTGCCGCCATAGCCTCTGATGTGAGCTCTGGGCTCGGCGCAAGAGCAACCTCTATGCCGCCTGCCGCTAATAGATTACGAACAAAATTAACCCGCGCGCCATGTGTCGCCGGAGGACCAAGCGTGGCTATAAAGACATTTGGACGGTGGCCCTTCCGGCTAAGATAATGGTCCGCAAACCGGCGCAAAGCCTCATAATCCTCTGACAGTAGGAAAGGCTGCAAGGGCACAGCTGTGGCCGCATCCGGGGCGCTTTCAGGTATAGGCGCAGGATTATCTTCAATCGAGAAATCTGTCCTCGATCCGATATCTGTCCGCTTCGGAGCGGGAACCTCATCCAGAAGCGGATAAAGGCTGATGCCCGTAATCGGCGATTTGCGGGTTGCCGCCACTTGCTTTAAGCGCTTTTTCGACAGGGTAAGCTTGGCTTGCAAATATCCGTCCTGCAGGCTTTGGGCAAAGCCGCCTTCCGCTTCAATTTGCTGAAATACAGTCCATGCCGATTTGGCCAGCGCGTCGCTATAGTTTTCCATAAACCAACTGCCCCCAGCCGGGTCGGCAATATGCCCAAGGCCGCTTTCTTCCTGTGCGATCAACTGGGTATTGCGCGCGATCCGACGGCCCAATTTTTCCGGCACGGTGTGAAGGCTGTTAAAGGAACGGACGGTTATACTATCTGCCCCGCCTATTGCGCCGGCAAAACAAGCCGCCGTATTGCGCAATATATTGACCCAAGGGTCATAGCGGGTCAGCATACGTCTGGAACTATAGGCTTGTAGATAGGCTGGATGGGGCGCAAGGTCCAAAGCGGTGAGACATTTGGCCCATAAGCGTCGCATCGCCCGCAATTTACCGATCCCAAGGGCAAAATCCGGGCCCGTCGCGAGCGTAAAGACAAGACGGTCCGCAATTTTTTCAGGCGCACACGCTGCCGCGTCCAAACGCCTTATCGTATCAATCGCCTGCGCGATCAGGCCGCCCAATTCTTCACTGTCACTGGCCCCGGCCTCATGCAAGACCCGACCGTCTATGCGAAGAAGACGAGCTTTGGGGAAACGTCTGCCCAAATCCTGCACATGCGCGGCGGTCTGCGTAAAAACATCGCCCAAAGCTTCATCCAATTGGCCAAGCTCCGCCAAGCGTGCCAAAGGCGCAATATTAAAGCAGAGCGCCTGATCTGCCATAGTGCCGGCCTCGGCGGCAAAATCGGCCAACCATCCTGCCGCTTCTAGGCCATAATATGGGCGCTCACCGCACGCTGATAAGGCAATCGGGGCAATATCCCCGCATACATTTTTGAGGGCTCCGCGCATATCTGCCAAACTGTTAATGGCGCATCCGGCCTGACCTTCCGGGTCTATGGCAAGCTCAACAGAGCTAACCCCGCATTCTAAATCCTTTAGGATTTCCTGATTCGTGATCATAATATCGGGATGGGTAAAGCTTTGACGGATATCCCAGGGCAGATACACATCGCGCACCGCCGCGCCGCCGCGCAGATAGGGCGAAGCGCCGGGCTGGCCCAAAGGGTCCCTCCCGCTTGGCCAATCACTTTCACGATAAAGCGCTTTCAAGCTAACCCCGTCTAGGGTTTTCCGGTCTAGGTGCGAGGGGGGCTTGCCCTTTAGGGCTTTGGTGACCGCATCAATCCAATCCAGCTCATCGACGGGGCTAAATCCATTTTCAAAAGATAATTCGATATCTGACATAATTTTTCTATTCTATGGCGTGAGCGTAAAGGATGGCAATGTATTTTAATCTGATATTTGATAGATAAAAACTGCCCAAAGATAGCCTCAACTGGATCAAGCCAATATCCGGGCGGAATTAAAACTTCACATTATTCGCTTGCTCTTGATCAGTCCGGCGCTAGGTTAGGGAAATGTCATTTGGGAGATTCAATTATGGCTTTGCCGCCTGTGCTACAAAACCTTCGCCTGCCGGTTATCGGTGCCCCTTTATTCATCGTGTCTGGTCCTGAATTGGTCATCGCGCAGTGCAAGGCGGGGATTGTCGGGTCCTTTCCTGCGCTAAATGCGCGCCCGGAACATGTTCTAGACGAATGGATGGATCAGATCACAACAGAGCTTGGCGAGCATAATGCGAAATATCCTGATCGCCCAGCCGCGCCTTTTGCCGTCAATCAGATCGTACATAAATCTAATGATCGCCTGATGCATGATGTAGAAATGTGCGTGAAATATGAAGCGCCGATTGTGATTACATCGCTTGGCGCGCGCAAGGAGGTGAATGAAGCCATTCACTCCTATGGCGGCATTGTCTTACATGATATTATCAATATTGTGTTTGCGCATAAGGCGCTTGAAAAAGGTGCCGACGGCCTAATCGCTGTTTGTAGCGGTGCGGGCGGGCATGCCGGCACGCTCTCCCCCTTCGCCCTGATCCAGGAAATCCGCCAATTCTTCGATGGACCACTTGCCTTGTCCGGCTCTATCGCCTCAGGCGGTGCGATTGCGGCAGCCCAAGCCATGGGCGCAGATTTAGGCTATATTGGATCGGCCTTTATTGCCTGCGATGAGGCGCGCGCGGTCGATGGATATAAGGACATGATCGTTGAGTCCAAAGCTGGTGATATTGTCTATTCCAATCTGTTTACCGGCGTGCATGGCAATTATCTCAAACCGTCTATTGCCAAAGCGGGGCTAGACCCCAATAATTTGCCCGAAAGCGACCCGAGCGCAATGAATTTCGGGTCTGGCGGCGATCAAAAATCGAAAGCCTGGCGTGATATTTGGGGCTGCGGTCAAGGTATTGGCGCGGTGGAGGCTCGCAAGCCGGTCAGCGCATATGTCGATCAGCTTGAAAGCGAGTATCGAGCTGCACAAGCGAGGCTTGCGGGCCAGACCTCCTATGGACGGGCGATGGCATAAGCCTCTCAGCCTAGACGCATATATTCAGGTCCATGAGAGCCGCTCAAAGGCGCATAATTTTCGTCTCATGCAAAGTGCCTCCAGAGCCATTCCAAACGAAAATGGATCATGCTTCACGCGCACGTGCGCTATTGATACCGCTTACCCCGCATGTCTATTTCTGCTAGCCTCATAGCCTATTGAGTCGTTTTACTGGAGACCCTATGGCCGATCCGAACCGCCCACAGACCGGCACAATTATTAGCGAGCCAATGTCCGAGGCACTGTCCAAACGCTATCTGGCTTATGCGCTCTCGACGATTACAAGCCGGGCTTTGCCGGATGTGCGCGATGGGTTGAAACCGGTTCAACGGCGCATTCTCTATGCCATGCGTGAGCTTAAGCTGAACCCGCAAGGGGCCTATCGCAAATGCGCCAAAATTGTCGGCGAAGTGATGGGCAATTATCACCCGCATGGCGACAGTTCCATTTATGACACGCTGGTGCGTCTGGCGCAGGATTTTGCCGTGCGCTATCCGCTTGTCGATGGTCAGGGTAATTTTGGCAATATTGATGGCGATAGCGCCGCGGCTATGCGCTATACGGAAAGTCGGATGACAGAGGCGGCCGAATGGCTTTTGGAAGGCTTGAATGAGGACGCGGTTGATTTTCGTGATACTTATGATGAGTTAAATACAGAACCTGTGGTTTTGCCTGCCGGATTTCCCGGCCTTCTGGCCAATGGCGCAACCGGCATCGCCGTCGGCATGGCGACGAATATTCCGCCTCATAATGTCGCCGAAGTGATTGATGCGGCACTCATTCTGGTAAAAGACCCCGACGCGCCAGATGAGGAATTATTGCGGGTTCTGCCAGGACCGGATTTTCCAACCGGCGGGGTCATTATCGAGCCGACAGCCAGTCTTCAGGAGACCTATGCCACAGGCCGGGGCGGGTTTCGCGTTCGCTCCCGGTGGCAAACAGAAGAGATAGGCCGCGGTCAATATCAGATCATTGTCACGGAAATTCCCTATCAAGTGCAAAAATCGCGTCTGATAGAGCGTTTGGCCGATCTGATCGAAACCAAAAAAACACCGTTTCTGGCCGATATACGCGATGAAAGCGCCGAGGATATTCGTCTGGTTCTGGAGCCGCGCAATCGCACCATTGCGCCAGAAGCTCTGATGGAAAGCCTGTTCAAGCTAAGCGAGCTGGAAGTGCGCATTCCTTTAAATATGAATGTGCTGCATCAGGGCGCGCCGGGCGTGATGGGACTAAAAGGCGTTTTAAGAGCTTATCTTGATCATCGCCGTGACGTTGTCATACGCCGGGCTCGCTTTCGCCTCGGCAAGATTGAAACGCGTCTCCATTTGCTGGACGGCTATCTGATTGCCTTTTTAAATATTGATGAAGTGATCAGGATTATTCGCGAAGAGGACGCGCCAAAACCGATTTTGATGCAACGCTTTGAAATCAGTGACGTGCAGGCCGAAGCGATCTTAAACCTCCGTTTGCGCGCCTTGCGCAAGCTGGAAGAAATGGAACTGCGCAAAGAGCATCAGGCGCTGAGCGAAGAGGGCCAATCGATAGAGAAATTGCTCGCCTCGCCCGGCTTGCAATGGAAAGCTGTGGCGGGCCTGCTAAAACAAATCCGCAAACTCTATGCGCCGGATACCGAAATTGGCCGACGGCGATCCTGCTTTGAACGGGCACCGGACATTGATCTTTCTGCCGCTTTGGAAGCCTCTTTACCGAAAGAGGCGCTGAGCGTTGTACTGTCACAAAAGGGCTGGATACGGGCGCTGAAAGGGCATGGGGTTGACCCGTCCGGACTGAAGTTCAAGGATGGGGACAGCCTGTTCGCAATTGTTGAGCTTAACAGTATGGATAAATTGATCCTGATGACAAGCGATGGGCGCGCTTTCACCGTTGCGGCGGATAAATTGCCGGGCGGGCGCGGACATGGCGAGCCGATACGTCTGTCCATTGATCTGGAAGATCATGTCGATATCATCACGCTTTTCAAGCTGGACCCTTCCGCTAAACGGCTCGTCGCCTCTGATAGCGGCTATGGGTTTATCGTGGCTGAAAGCGATCTGGAAAGCACCCGTAAAGCTGGCAAACAGGTCGTGACCTGTGCAGAGGGCAGTCAGCTTAAACTCTGCACGCCCTTTATAGGCGATCATATCGCGGTTGTCGGGACACATAAAAAATTGCTGATCTTCTCTGCCGATCAATTGCCCCAGATGAGCCGGGGCAAAGGCGTGAAATTGCAAAACTATAAGGGGCCGGAAAAACTTGCCGATATGATGGGATTTGCGCATGCAGATGGGTTTTCTGTGACCGATACAAGCGGGCGAAATCGCGCCTTCCCGGAATGGGAAGAGTGGCTCGGTAAACGCGCCCAAACCGGAAAACTCGTGCCAAAAGGTTTTCCCAGAACAGGTCTTTTCTCAGCCTAAGGGCTTTTGTTTTAAATGGTTTATGGGCATAAAAGGTCCAGATAAAGCCAGATAAAGGATGACACATATGGAAATTTTCATCGGCAGTATTATCGCTATTCTCATCATCATTGGCGTCATGTACAATACGCTGGTTTCCAAACGCCAAACCGTGCGCCAAAGCTATGCCGATATTGATGTGCAATTGAAACAGCGTCAAAATCTTATCCCGAATTTGGTTGAAACCGTCAAAGCCTATGCTGTGCATGAGAAAGAGACCTTTGATGCGGTGATCAAGGCGCGTAATTCCTCGGTTCAGGCCAATACAGTTCAAGATCAGGTCGCCGCCGAAAGCCTGCTAAGCGGTGCTTTGGGAAGGTTATTCGCTCTGTCTGAAGCCTATCCGGATTTAAAAGCCAATAGGAATTTTCTCGAACTGCAGGACGAGCTGTCCACGATAGAAGATAAATTGGCCGCAGCCCGGCGGTTTTATAATTCAGCTGTCGGGGATTATAATACGTCCAGAGAGCAATTCCCCAGCGTATTGGTCGCCAATATGTTCAATTTCAAGGAAGAAACTTTTTTCGATTTGGGCACCGCCGAGCGTACAAATTTGTCTGAAGCTCCAAAAGTCGAGTTTTAAGGCGCTGGCCGTCGCGCTGGTCGTCCCGCTGGTCGCCCCGCTGGTCGCAAGCGCATAGTAAGAGGCTCTATCCATTGGCCAGCTATTCGGCCAGATATTCCGGTAGGCCTGTTGCTAGCCCCGGCAAGAGAGCAACCAGAGCAATAACGCAAAGCTGTATCAAGATAAACGGTATCGCGCCGCGCCAAATATCAAGCGTCTTAACTTCATCTGGCGCTGTACCGCGTAAATAAAATAGGGCAAAACCAAAGGGCGGCGTTAGAAAACTCGTCTGCAAATTCAATGCCATAAGAATAGCAAGCCATATCGGGTCGACGCCCATGACGATAAGCGGCGGGGCGACCAGAGGCACGACGATGAAAATAATCTCAATAAAGTCTAAAAAGAAGCCGAGAAGAAAAATCACCAGCATGGTCATGAAGACCGCGCCCCAAAGGCCGCCGGGCAAGCTCGTCAAGACCGCTTCAATCATTTCATCGCCGCGATACCCGCCTGTAAAGACAAGCGCGAAAAGCGATGCGCCGATTAAAATGGTAAACACCATGCTTGTAATATGGGCCGCGCTTGTAAATGCAGACCGTAAATGGCCTGCCCTGTGGAGCGCTGTCAGCCCCGCCCCAAGCGCGATGAAAAGTGATAGGGTAAAGAGGCCCGCCAGACTCACACGCAAAATATCCGACAGGCTGAACTCGGCCCGTTTCAGCGAGAGATCAGAAAAACCGTTCAGGACCAGCAAGGCCAAAAGAGCAAAAAACCCCATCAAAATGAGTGTCTTCGAGACAGAGGCCCGCCCCTCAGACAAGCGCAGCCCCGCCAGTAAGATAGCCCCACCTGCGCCAATTGCGGCCGCCTCTGTAGGCGGCGTAATGCCGAGCAGGATCGAGCCCAGAACCGCAAAAATCAGCAAGAGCGGCGCCCCCAGCCCATAGGCGATCTGGCGCTTTGTGAACTCTATACTGTTCTCCTCTTGGATCGCCGGAGCGCTGGCCGGATCGCTATGGGCTTTATAGGCAATCCAAAGCAGATAGCCGCCGACAAGGATGAGACCGGGAATAAGAGCTCCGGAAAACAAATCCTGTACAGAAACCGTCATCGCAGCCTGTCCCAGACTGGTTGAGGCCCGCGCGCTGGCATTGGAAATCGCATCGGCCAGCAAGATTAAAACAATAGAAGGCGGGATGATTTGGCCAAGCGTTCCAGACGCGGCAATGGTCCCGCTCGCCAGACGCGTATCATAGACCTGTCTCAGCATGCTGGGCAGCGCGATCAATGTCATGGTGATGACCGTCGCCCCGAC
>JARFRJ010000325.1 GCA_029287305.1 Hyphomonas sp.
GAAAACCCATAGCGTTCGCCCGATAATCAATACACTCTATCAATTGCGCTGCTGGCGTATGCATGGATTGGTGGACACAGGCCCGGCGATTTTGCATTTTGATACAGGCATGAACCGGCTTGGCCTGCGCGCAGAAGATATCCAGGCGGTCAAAGACATGCTGGACAATCGCCCCGTAGATACGGTCATGTCCCATCTGGCGTGCGCCGATGAGGTGGATCACCCCCTTAATGAAACTCAGCGTCAGCGCTTTATGGAGATTGCGCAAGAATGGCCAGAGGCTCGCAAATCACTTGCCAATTCCGCCGCAATCGCGCTTGGGCCGGATTATCGTCTGGATTTGTCTCGGCCCGGTATCGCGCTTTATGGCGGGGGATATTTAACCGAAAACAAGGCGTTTATGCTGGCCAATGCTGTCACCCTAGAAGCGCCCATCCTATCGATCTTTATGGCTGAACAAGGGGCCAGCACCGGTTATGGGGCAACCCGGCGATTTGGCCGGGCCAGACGCTTGGCGACCGTTGCTTTGGGCTATGCTGACGGCTTTCCAAGGGCCGCATCCAATAATGGGTTTGCCTATATTGGCACCGAGCGCTGTAAAATTGTCGGACGAGTTTCCATGGATTTATGTACGCTCGATATCACCGATCTAACCGGACGCATTGCGCCTGGCATGATGGCGGAATTTATTGGCCCGCATGCCGAGCTTGAAAAACAGGCCGAAGAAGCCAGAACCTTAGGGTATGAATTGTTGACCAATCTCGGTCAGCGCATAGAACGACACTGGCATGACTGACACTCCACCCCCCTTACCCTTTATCCTGCAGCCTTTTCAGTGGCTGGGACGCAGTCTGCTCGGCATGTTTGCGGAAATAGGCCGTTTATCCACCTTTTCAGGCCGTGTCATGGCCGCCGCCTTCAGCCCCAGATGGTATGGGGGGGAAATTATCCGGCAAATGATGCGGATCGGATTTTATTCGCTACCCGTTGTCGGGCTGGCCGCGGTTTTTATCGGGGCAGCCTTGGCGCTGAATATCTATGTTGGCGGGGCCCGCTTCAATGCTGAACAATTTGTTCCGAATATTGTCGTGCTCGGTGTCACAAGAGAGCTGGGGCCAGTGATTACAGGCCTGATGCTGGCAGGGCGTGTTTCTGCTGGCATTGCCGCCGAAATTGGTGCCATGCGGGTGACCGAGCAGATTGACGCGCTGACCACGCTTTCAGCTGCGCCAGAGCGTTATCTATATGCGCCGCGCCTTATCGCCGCTATGATCTGCCTGCCCATTCTGGTGCTTGTCGCCAATACGATTGGGGTGGCAGGCGGCTGGCTCGTAGGGACGCATACGCTTGGCTTTGACAGTTTTGTCTATCTGAAAAACACACTTGATTTTCTCACTTTTGAAGATGTCCTAGCCGGCTTGATTAAATCTGTTGCCTTTGGCGCAGTGATCGCCCTGATGGGCTGCTATCATGGCGATTTATCAAAAGCTGGTGCCAGCGGCGTCGGACGGGCAGCCACCCTGTCTATGGTCAGCGCGGCTGTCCTTGTCCTTGCCTTGAATTACGTCCTGTCCAATCTGTTTGTTGAGATCGGTTTATGAGGCCACCTATCCTGGAATTATGCGGGGTGGAAAAAGCCTTTGGAACGAAAAAAGTTCTTCAAGGGGTGAATATAGATGTCGCCCATGGGCGCTCTCTGGTCGTCATTGGCGGATCAGGCTCTGGCAAATCAGTTATGTTGAAACATGCTCTGGGCCTGATGCGACCGGATAAAGGCCAGATCATTTTTGATGGCAAGGATATCACATCGGTTAAACGTCCGGCACAAGATGCGATGCGGGCACGGATCGGCATGCTGTTTCAGTCCGCTGCTTTATTTGACAGTCTCACCGTCTGGGAGAATGTCGCTTTTCGCTTGCTCTATGCGGAGCGCGTAAAGCCTGCTGAGGCCAAGGCGCGCGCCATTGAAACGCTGAAAAAGGTTCATCTCGGCCCGGATATTGCGCATCTGCGCCCGGCTGAAATCTCTGGCGGCATGCAAAAACGCGTCGGCCTAGCGCGCGCAATTATTGCCCGCCCGGAACTGATTTTCTTTGATGAGCCGACCACCGGGCTGGACCCGATCACTGCCGATGCCATCAATGATCTGATCCTAGAACAGGTCAAAGCCCTAGGCTCGGCCAC
>JARFRJ010000056.1 GCA_029287305.1 Hyphomonas sp.
AATTGGCGCGCAATGAAGGGGGCGACGCTATCCTGCTCAAGCAGCAAGTCAAGGGCTTCACCAACACACTGATCACCATTATGTCCGCCCGCGCAAATCTCTCGCCCGAGAACGGGAAACTTATCTTGCAAAGAGGTGAAAATTGTATCTATCACCATAGGCGTGTAATAATCATCATAATTATCGGCGGTTGGATCATCTCTATCGTCACGTATTCCCGACTCCCAGCCACTGCTAAAGGCGAAGCCGGTAAAGACTTTGGCGAGCTGAATAATATCCTCATTCGTATACAATGGAATTTCCTTACCATACGCGTCAAGAACCGGCGTACCGTCCATATCCAACTGAATAAGACCAATGGTGAAAAGCTGCATAATTTCGCGGGCATAATTTTCATCCGGCATACGCCCTGTGGCAGGGTCTCCCCTCCTGTTTTTGAAATAGGTCAGATATTTTCCCATGGCTGGTGAATAGGTCACATCTTCAATAAGTTCGCGATACGTCCCAAATGCATTCTTAGAGAGTAGATCATAATAATACCCGTACATTAAAGGCTTATTGGTATCAAAATCATAGGAAACAACCGTGATTTGAGAGAGCGCGAAAGCCATACGCTGACGCAATTGGTCATCAGATGAGAGCATCCCCTCCCAACGCACATACGGGTCCATACTCTTGTCAACAATATCAATATCAATGTCAGTGTTGTCCCGTATGTCAGTCAATCTTTTGAGGCCATTCGTCCGGGTTTTGGCGAATTCCGCCTGTATCCAGGCTGCCGCATCTATTGGCTCTGTCCCCGGATCTGTGCCAGCCAAACTCATAATAGTTTCATAATCCATACCAAATGAGGCTTGGACGGCGAAGCGGGCTGCTTCCTCAGGCGTTTCAAGAAAAGTCATTTGAGGGTCCAGACCCGTTACGTCGACAAGCGTAATACGAACCGTTTGCGCGCTTTCATTATTATTAGCATCCGTGGCAATGATCTCAATGACATACGTTCCGTCCGCATCTGCATCAAGTTTGGTTTCATAATCGCTCAGGCCGATAAAGGTGACCTCACCTGTTATGGCATTCAGAGCGAAAAGGGCCTGGTCCGGATATGTGACCGCATCACCAAAGCTGTAGGTGACGTCTGAGCCTTCTGCATCCGTGGCACTGGCCGTATAGGCAAGGCTGCGGCCTTCTTCAATATCAACAGTCGCGCTTGAGGCAAAGGCAGGTGCCTCATCCACATTCTGCACGGTGAGACTAAAATTCTGGCTCGCTGTTAAAGGGGTTACCGCATCATCAGACACAGTGACCGTCAACTCATAGACATTATTGGCGCCTGCATCGGCTGGGTCTTCAAAATCAGGCGGGTCTATAAAGGTCGCCTGGCCCGTTCCAGTATCAAATGAGAAGAGCCCACTATCAGCGCCCGTTAAGCTATAGGTCAGCACCGTATCTGCATCAATATCAGTGGCCGTGGCCATAAAGGCTGCACTTGTCAGATTTTCATTTACGCTCGCCGTGACATTGGGGAGATTGGGAACAAAAACAGGGGCCTCATTCACATTGGTCACATTTACGGTCAGGGTCAGTGTGGCGGAAGCTGTGTCGTCAGAGGCCGAAATTTCCACCACATATGAATTGTCCCCAGCACGGCCCGCATCTTCAAAATCAGGCGCGGCCTTAAAGCTGATCGCTCCTGAAGCGCTGTCAATTGCGAAGGAAGCGCGATCAGACCCGCCGGCAATCGCATAGCTCAGCGTATCTCCATCCGCATCTGTTGCCTGGGCGGTGTAAACAGTCCC
>JARFRJ010000061.1 GCA_029287305.1 Hyphomonas sp.
AGCAGGAATGGACATGGGTGCGCGTCCAGTCGAGAATTTCCCTCATGCGCGGCCAGTAACTGACGGCCTCATAGTCCAGCATCTCTATCGGGGCGCCGGTAATGATAAAGCCGTCAAATTTCTCATGACGGATATCCTGCCAGGTCTGGTAATGGGAAAGTAAATGCTGCTCGGATGTGGTTTTGGACTTATGCGCACCGATCCGGATGAGGGTCAATTCTATCTGCAAGGGCCCCGCGCCGAGCAGGCGCGCAATTTGCGTTTCGGTGCGAATTTTGTCCGGCATGAGGTTTAAAAGGCCAATTTTTAAAGGCCGAATATCTTGGCGTGCCGCATCTGCTTGACGCAAGACAGAAACGCCTTCACGAATAAGAATATCGCGGGCCGGGAGTGTATCTGGAACTTTAATCGGCATGATCGCCCTCAATACGGGAAAATCCGCGCAGAACAAAGGCTAAATCTGTCAAAATGAGGGCGTTGGCCGCGCTATAGGGTGAATTACTCTATTTTTGTGTGAAAATTACGCCTTTCTGCCCTAAAGGACGTCCAGCATTTCCGCGACAAGCGGATGGCGCACAACATCCTGCCCTTGCATGCGCACAATCTCGACATCTTCCATAGGCTCAATATTGGCGGCAATATCGGTCAAGCCGGACAGGCCCGGTAAAAGGTCGCTTTGTGCCGGGTCCCCTGTAATTGCCATGGTTGAATTCCACCCTAAACGCGTGAGCAGCATTTTCAATTGTGTATAGGTGCAGTTTTGCGCTTCATCGATGACGACAAAAGAATTATTCAGGGTTCGCCCGCGCATAAAACCGATTGGCGCGATTTCAATTACGCCTTCGCAAAGCATGCTGCGTAATTGCTTCGGGCTTAAACGGTCCGACAGGGCATCATAAAGCGGGCGGAGGAAGGGGGCGAGCTTGTCTTCTAGGCCGCCCGGGAGGAAGCCGATCTGTTCCCCCGCATCCACAGCGGGACGGGCCAGAACGATGCGGGCAATACTGCCCGCTTGCAGCGCTTCTACCGCCTTACAGACAGCCAAATAGGTTTTGCCCGTTCCAGCCGGTCCTAAAGCCATGACAAGCGTTTTTTCCTCCAAAGCCGCCATTAGCCGGGCCTGATTGGCGGAACGTGGTTTGACGGTTTTCAGATATCTTTGCTCACGGGCATTTGGGTCAGTGCGCCCTGTCGACGGGCCTCTTGTTTGGGATGTGTAGGGATTATTCTGATCTGGGTGCCAGCCACCATCTATCGCATAAAGCGGGGTCTCTGACCCTCTGGTGCTTTGAGGTTGATTAAGACGGCGCGCACTGGATCGCTTGCCCATGAAAAACTCCTGTCCTGATAAAAAAACCGCCATGTGTGAACATGACGGTGAGCTGTAAGATAATTTTAGCGAAGCTGATCGCTTCTGGATATTCCAGACAGACCCGATCGGGGGGACTTTCATAACATAATTGCATTATATGCCTTGCGAATCAGCCACTTCATAATGTGCCTGGCGATTCGCAGTGTAAAGGGGCCTAGACATGAAACGCTTTTCATTAAAGGCTTGTGCGGATTAACTCTTTGATAAAGTGTATTTTATTTCTGTCTTTTGAATTTGAAATATATGTGACAAGATATAATTCAAGGGATGACACCGCTTCAGGAGGGAAACGTCATGGCTTTATATGCGCTTGGAACGGTCGCGCCGCGTCTGCCGGCCAGTGGTCAGGCTTGGGTCGCTGAAACGGCTTCTGTCATGGGCAATGTAACCTTGCTGGAAAATGCTAGTGTCTGGTTTGGGGCGACCTTGCGCGGTGATAATGAAGAAATTCTTATCGGGGAAAACTCCAATGTGCAGGATGGTTCTGTCTTGCACACAGATATGGGCTGCCCGCTTACCATTGGGACAGGTGTCACAATCGGTCATATGGTGATGCTGCATGGCTGTACAATTGGCGATAATAGCCTGATCGGGATTGGCGCGACGGTGCTGAACCGGGCCAAGATAGGTAAAAATTGCATCATCGGCGCGCATGCCTTGATCCCGGAAGGTAAGGAAATTCCCGACGGGTCGCTGGTCATGGGAAGCCCCGGCAAAATCATCAAATCGGTCAGCGATATGCAAATCGCAATGATCAAGGCCTCAGCGCAGATCTATGTCGACAATTGGAAACGCTTCAAGGCCGATCTGAACCGTATCGATTAGGCTTGTCTTGATGCCCTCTTAATTCGCCGGGCCTGTGCTGACCGCGACCATTGCTGCGCGCAAAGTGCGCTCGCCAAGCTTCCAGCCCGTCTGGAAAGGCTCTGCAATGGTTCCTTCAGCTTCCTCAGAGGGAATTTGTGCGACCGCCTGATGTACATTCGGGTCAAATTCCGTGCCGGGAAGCGAGTCAATCGTACGCACCCCATGGCGGGTCAGGGTCGCGATCAGCTCTTTTTCGGTCAGCTCAATGCCCTCCAGCAAGCTTTTACCCGCCGGGGAGAGGTCAGTCCGCGCCTGTTCGTTCAAAGCGGTTAAAGCCCGCGCCAGATTATCGGCCACACTCAGCATATCGCGGGCAAATTTCTCAACCGCATAGACCCGCTCATCGGCAATTTTACGTTCTGAACGTTTGCGCAGATTGTCCTGCTCGGCCAAGCTGCGCAGCAATTGATCCTTGATCTGTGTCTTTTCCTGTTCGATGAGGACAAGTCGATCGGCCAAGGCCAGTTCTGTCTCCTCATGTGAAGCGCCCATCTCGGCGTCAGAGGCTGCGTGTGCATCTTTGATGGCGTCGGTTTCGCCGGCGTCATCTTGGGGAATATCTCGTATTGTTTTCATATCCGGGGAGGGCCCTGTCTTGTCTGTCTGGCTGGAGTGTTCTGTTTCATGATCATTAGGCATAGTTTCAATCCTGTTTCCCGCCGCCGATAAGTCGACCGACAACCTTGGCTGTATAATCGACGATGGGGATAATACGCGCATAATTTATGCGCGTTGGACCTATCACTCCCAACGCCCCAACCACTTTTCTGTGTGTGTTCATATAGGGTGCAATAATCAGGCTTGAACCCGTGAGTGAAAAAAGATTATTCTCAGAGCCGATATAAAGGCGCACGCCTTCGGCATCCTGAGCGGAATTGAGCACATCCAGAAGACTTTGCTTGCGCTCCATAGTTTCAAAAAGCTGGCCAACACGCTCCAGATCCTCGGCGGCCTTCGCATCTTCCAGAAGATTGGCACGGCCACGGATAATCAGGGAGGGTTTATGCCCCGGTGAGGCCCCCGACCATTCTGCTAGGCCTGCCTCGACCAGACGGGTAGCGGCCTGGTCAAGTTCGGCGGTGCGTTCGGCCAGCTCGGTCATAATGGTCTCTCTAACCTCAGCCAGAGTGTACCCTTTCAGACGCGCATTCAGATAATTGCCCGCTTCAACAAGGCTGGAAGACATTTCCGCCTCGGGAAATTTCAACAGGCGATTTTCAACATCGCCATCTTCTGTCACTAATATGCATAAGGCTTCCTGCGGGCCGAGGGGGACAAATTCGACATGGCGGATCGGGGCATCCCGTTTCGGCGAGGAGACGAGCCCGGCCCCGCCCGCCAGATTGGACAATAGATCAGAGGCCTGATGCAGAATATTGTCAACACTGTGTCCTGCAGATTTTAATCGGGCCTGAATTTGGCGTTTATCGTCCGGGGAGGGCGTGCCCAGTTCCATAAACCCGTCAACAAATAGGCGCAGGCCCGCATGGGTAGGAATACGCCCGGCGCTGATATGCGGCGCATCCAGAAGCCCCATGCCCACAAGATCGGCCATCACATTGCGAATGGAGGCTGGTGAGAGGTTAAGCCCGCCTTTGGAAACGGTGCGCGATCCCACAGGCTCACCCGTATTGAGATATGTCTCTATAACTTCACGAAAGACAGCGCGAGCACGTGTGTCCATGAATTGCAAAGGCGAGGCCGTCATACTCTAGATTTAGAGCCTGTGCGGCCTTTATGCAATCATTTCCGCAGTATCAGGGCAGATAAAATAACAGGGCAAGGGTCGTATTTGGACGAAACTTAAGCCTAGCCGGTCTCTTGCGCAGCGCT
>JARFRJ010000477.1 GCA_029287305.1 Hyphomonas sp.
CAGCGTGGAAGTATCAACATGTCTGTGCCGCCGCGGGAAAAATGGAAGCCCAAAAAGCTTATGCCTGCGGCGTTTAATTCGCTGATCAATATGGATGCGCCCCAGCATATGGAAATGCGCCTGCAGCAAAAAGATTTTTTCATACCCGCTTTTGTCAATAAATTGAAAGCCCGCGTGGAGGAGAAAATCAGCCAATTGCTGGATGAATTAGAGCGCAAAGGCCCCGTTGCGGACTTTGCCAAAGTCTTTTCCCAAGAATTACCCTTGTTTACATTGTGCGAGATGCTGGGAGTGGATGAAGCAGATCGCCCACAGATTATCAAATGGATGCATTATCTTGAATTGGCGGCGCAATATTTGTACAATCCTTTTCAGACCTTTCTACAAGAGCCGCTTTTCGCTTTTCGCTTTTATAAACAAGTCAATGACATGTTCGCTTATGGCGAACGGGTTATGGCAGATCGCCGGGCCTATCCGCGTCATGACCTGCTTACCGCCATTGCCCAGAGCCAGATTGCCGGAGAGGATTTACAGCAGGAATATCTTGATGGCTCCTGGCTTTTGATCATCTTTGCAGGCAATGACACGACACGTAATTCTCTATCTGGTACTTTGCGACTTTTGACGCAATTTCCAGATCAAAAACAGATGATTTTGGATGATCCAAGCTTGATCGCCCGCATGTCCAGCGAATCTCTGCGCATGGTGTCTCCGGTCCAACATATGCGCCGAACTGCTCTGGAAGATACAGAACTGAACGGGCAAAAAATCGCCAAGGATGAAAAAGTTGTGCTCTGGTATGGCGCGGCCAATCGCGATCCAGATATTTTTCCAGATCCGGACACGTTCGATATGATGCGGGACAATGTCGACAAGCATCTGGCCTTTGGTCATGGCGTCCATAAATGCCTCGGCAGTCGCATCGCCAAAATGCAATTGGAATTGTCCTATCAACAGATATTTGAGCGGTTCCCGAATATTGTCTGGACAGGGAAGCAAAAAATATCCCCTAATGCGCTTGTGCACGCTATTTCCAGCTTGCAGGTCAATCTTTACGGTCCGGGCGGCTCAAAACCGAAACAGGTTCAGGTTAAAACTGTCTAAATTTTATTCTCAAATGGCATATTCTGTGCAAAGCCTGCCAAACTGGCTTGAGATTAAAAGTTTTTCTAAATAACTGATCAGATTTATATTAAATTTCCTTGAAGTAAACTAAATTTTAGCTTTCATAGAGGACGATAGGCTTTTATAATATTTAAAGAAAATCAAGTAGGAACACGCATGCTCAAATGGAGCTCTCATATTAACTCATACTTTGAGGACGTTTTTCCAGAACGTCAGATTTATCACCGTTCGCGCGGGACAGTGCGCTATGCCAGTTTCTCGCCTCTGAAACAGTCTTTAATTGTTCTGCTGGTTGGCTTTATTAGTTTATGGCTGCTTTTTACGACTGTTTTCTTTCTGTTTAATGGCTCCTTAGGGGATGTTCGCACATATTATGATCGCGAAAATGCCAAGCTTAGCCGCTGGCTTGAAGAGGCCAGCGCGAAAGAAGAAATTTCCCGAACGCTTTTGGAACAGCGTACAGATATTTTTCAAAAGGCGATTATTGATTTTGAAGACCGGCATAAAAGATTGGAAGATTTGTTGCAGTCTTTGGAAAATGAAGGAAATATAGAGACCACATCCTTGAAAGGGGATGGCGCTAAATTTCTTATGAATACATCGATTGAACTGGCAGAACCGCGCATCTCGCGTATGTCACAGCCCGGTGGTCAAGCGCGTTCTATCCTGCGCGTAAATCCAAAACTGGAAGAATTACGCGTCTATCAGGTATCTTTTCTGGACCGTCTGGAAGAGCTTGCTGTAGAACGCTCTGAACGCGCCCTTAGCATATTGGAATTGACCTCTATCAGTCTTGATCGCGTCGATTCAGATGGAATGGGCGGGCCTTTGACGGAAATTGCCAGTCTGAATATCGGTGAGCTCAGTCAATCTCAAGATGATGTATTTAGTAACCGCCTCTTACAGGTCGCCGCGCGTATGGCGGAAGTGTCTGAATATGAGGGTATTATTGAAAGAATGCCACTGGCCATGCCGTCTTCTGTGCCGATCCGGATAACCTCAAATTATGGATTGCGGGCGGACCCGTTTACGAAACGATCTGCTTGGCATAGCGGCGTTGATCTTGGCGCTGGCGGGTATTGGGGGCGGGTGCCGATTACCAGCTCAGGCCCTGGCAAAGTTACATTTGCTGGATATCGTAGTGGTTATGGAAGAATGGTTGAAATTGACCATGGGTATGGTTTTAAATCACGTTACGGTCATTTAAGGTCGATTAAAGCTAAGAAAGGTAGTATAATAGAAACCGGACATGTACTCGGAACCATGGGGTCCAGTGGAAGGTCTACTGGTCGTCATCTGCATTTCGAGGTTCTTTTCCACGATAAACCTTATGATCCAAGCAAATTTCTGAAAGCCGGACAATATGTTCACTAAACCTAAAAGCGCTGATTCAACCCCCAAGACCCTTAGCATGGCCCTGCCCAATGCTCAAAAACTCTCAAATGGAAAAGGTATGATGCAAGCTGCCCCTACAATTATTTCGAGTGATATGACCATTGATGGATCCATATCTTCCCAAGGTGAAGTTCAGGTTGATGGTCATGTTAAAGGGAATATTATTGCCCAGAAAATTGTCATCGGCAAAACCGGATATATTGAGGGGGAGTTAAAGGCCAAAACCGTGACCATTCGCGGGCGTTTGATTGGAACCATTAAAGCCGAGATGGTTGAAATTGAGACGGGTGCAAATGTATCCAGTGATATCCTGCATACATCTTTTACTATTCAGGCCAATGCAATTTTCACAGGAAAAGTCACGCACAGCAAAGAACCGGTTAAATTTGAGCCTGCCAAATCTTTGACAAAAGAGGCCGCGGCGAAACCCGGTATCAAGAGCGTATCAACGAGTTCCGCCAAGACAGTCCCTTAAAGCCAGTCCCTTAAATCATTTAAGGTTCTTCTGGAATTATCTTGAGTATAAACTTATTGCTTTAGACGTTTCAGGACGGCTTGTATGCCTGTTGAGCTGCCCGGCAATCCTGCTCGTTGCACTGCCCGGCAAGCCTGACCGTTGCGCTGCCCATTGCGCTGCCCGATCTCATCCATTTTAACTCGGACCCGGCCTAGGTCTAAGACCGGTTATAAACATTTCTTTCCCTATGGATATGTAAGTAGACTTTACCGCCGCAGCCGCCCTGTTCCATCGCTTTGTATCAGGGCTCGCACTTCGTCTGCGGTAACCATATTTGTGTCACCGGCAATTGTATGTTTCATGGCGTTCGCAGCAGCCCCAAAGGCAAGTGCGTCTGAACTTTCCATATTTGTCATTAGGCCAAAAATGAGACCGGCTGAAAAAGCATCCCCCGTTCCAACTCTGTCGACTACATTGTTGAAATTATAGGTTTTAGAAAACCAAAAATCGTCTTTGGTTCGCAGGTGCGCCGCCCATTCATGATTGTCTGCAGAACTTGAATTTCGGATCGTTATGGCAATGCGCGAAAGATTTTCGAAGCGGTGCATCGCGTCCTCTGACAGTGCTTCATACCAGTCCTTCGAACTACCATCCCCCTCTGGGGAAAACCCTAAGCACGCCGCGCAATCACCCCGGCCAGCAATGAGTGTATCCGCCAGACTAACCAATTTAGGCATAATATCCGTTGCGTCTTGACCATATTGCCACAATCTTTCGCGATGGTTGAGGTCAATTGAGATATGTATTCCACGGGCTTTTGCTTGGCGTAAAGCTTCATGGGTTAAATCTCTGGTAGATGGGGTGATCGCGGGTGAAATGCCACTCACATGAAACCAAGTCATACCTTCGAAGACTAAATTCCAATCAATCATGTCAGCTTTGAGAGCGCAAAACGCGGTATGCTCACGGTCATAGATCACACAACCTGGACGAACATCTGCTCCCTCTTCCAAAAAATAGAGCCCCATGCGTCCTGGTAAACGGACAATATGTGTCGTATCGACATTGCTGGCGCGTAGAGACATTAGGGCTTGCTCACCAAGCTCTGTAGGCGGGAGAGCTGATACAAATCGACTGGATAATCCAAATTGCGCCAAGCTGACGGCGACATTCGCCTCTGCTCCACCATGACATGCCTCAAAGTAACCAGCTTGACGCAAACGCAGCTTAGCCGGCGGCTTTAACCGCATCATCAATTCACCGAGCGTTACGACACCGATAGACATGACAGCTTACTTTTTCAACTCGACGAAATAATCATAGATTTCCGGCACATTGCCTGCCCCCATTCCGGTATCAACGGCAGCTTGTAAGCTTGTTGAGGTTCCCTCAGCAACCAAAGAGCGTGTCCCAAGATCGGACATCATTTGAACGAAATAGTGCAAGTCCTTATTGGCGTTGTTCATGGAAAATCCAAGATTGCTTATACCATCAACCGCATAATTTTTGCAGAATGCCATAAAGGGTGAATTTGAGGGTCCGGCAGACATAATTTCATAGAGTTGGGCACGATCGACGCCCGCCAGTTCAGCCGCTGCAAACGCTTGCGACATGGCGGTGACGGTGGTCATCCCCATAAAATTATTAATAAGCTTTGTTGTATGACCGGCACCGAGCTTGCCAAGGTAGAAAATATTCTCACCCTGTTCCTTTAGGATAGGCTCATATTGGTCGAATGTCGCTCTATCGCCGGCCGCCATAATATTAAGCAGGCCATCCTTGGCATGCGCGGGTGTGCGCCCAAGCGGCGCGTCCAACATACCGACCCCTTTCTTAGAAAGATCGGCACCGATTTTCTGTGTGGAAGCGGGAATAGAGGTGCCAAAGTCAATGAGGACTGATCCGTCTTTGATCCCGGCAAGAATTCCACTGTCCCCATAAACCAGTTGTTCGACAACTTCTGAGGTCGTTACACAAAGTTGCACAATATCACTATTTTCAGCCAACTCTTTTGGTGAACGCATTTCGGTAGCATTTCCGCGGGCTAAAACGGTCGCAACAGCTTCCTTGTTAAGGTCCATCACATTGACTTTGAACTCCCGATTTTGCAGGTTTTCTACCATGTTCACGCCCATAAGTCCGAGACCGATGAAACCAATGACTGGTTTTGACATATTTATGACTCCTAATTCAGTCGAATATTGTTTGTATGTTTATCCGTGAGCGCCGTGAGGGGGGCTGAGGGGTTCAATTTTTCCGCATAGAAGCCAAACCGCGGCCATTGCGATCATGGCAAGCGCAGCGCCAACCACAAAAGCGGGCGTATAATTGCCGCCCGTCGTGAGCCAGGGAATCAGATAAGTTGAAAGCCCGGCTGCCCCAAGTTTAGCGGCCATACCCGCAAATCCAGCAAGCGTACCGACGCTCTTACCGCCAAAAAAGTCACTTGGCAGCGTCTGCACATTTCCAATTGCGGTTTGAAAGCCAAAGAGGATCACCGCCATAATCAGAACCGCAACGGTCGGACTGCCTGGATTGGCCATGGCCAG
>JARFRJ010000063.1 GCA_029287305.1 Hyphomonas sp.
TGTTCGTCTCGTGGGCTCGGAGATGTGTATAAGAGACAGGCGCTGGCCTCTGTCAGTGGTCAGACACCGATGATCGTTTCCGGTGTTAGTGGCGTGGGCGTTCAGGCTATTACCGCGCGGATACTTGCGTATCTGAGTGCAGATCAGGAACAGCCGGAGCCGGACCAGCCCTATGAGCAAGATGCGTGGGCCCCATGACTTCCAAAGTGCGCTTTTCTGCGGCTAGGCGTATTATTGTCAAGACAGGCTCGGCCCTCATTTCAGACGCCAAGGGCCATGTGCGCGAGCACTGGCTCGGTCAACTGGCCGAAGATATCGCGCATTTGCGCAGGGCTGGAAAGCAGATTGTCCTTGTCACCTCCGGGGCTGTAGCGCTTGGACGAGCCGGTCTTGGAAAGGACAAATTTCACAGTCTGGATGAGAAACAGGCTGCCGCCGCGATCGGCCAGCCGCGCTTGATGCAAGCTCTGTCAAATGCCTTTGCGCCGCATCAAATCGAGGTTGCCCAAGCCCTTCTTACCCCGGATGACACCGAACAGCGTCGGCGCTGGCTGAATGCAAGGGCGACGCTGGAGACACTCCTTGAGGCAGGGTGTCTGCCTGTCATCAATGAGAATGATACGGTGGCCACAGAAGAATTACGCTATGGCGATAATGATCGTCTGGCGGCGCGCGTGGCACAAATGCTGTCGGCGGATTTACTGGTCCTCTTATCTGATGTGGACGGCCTGTACACAGCCGATCCTTCTGAAGATGCAAATGCCCGCCATATTGCCGAGACACATGTGATTACAGAGGCGATTATGCAAATGGCTGCGGGTGCAAACTCGCAAAAAGGCGTTGGCTCTGGTGGGATGGTTACGAAATTGCAGGCGGCGAAAATCGCCCAGAGCGCGGGGTGCGCAACGGTGATTACACGGGGCGATCGTGCCTTCCCTCTACAGGCTGTCACAGACGGGGCGCTGGCGAGCTGGATTTTACCGGATATGTCCCCTGCCAATGCGCGAAAAGCCTGGCTGGAAGGGCATATCAAGCCAGAAGGCGCGGTCACTATTGATGCCGGGGCCGCGCGCGCCGTTCAGGCCGGGGCCAGTCTTTTGCCGATTGGTATTGTCGCGGTTGACGGGCAATTTGAGCGCGGCGCGGCCATTCTTCTGAAGACAGAGACCGATCAGATCATCGCCAAAGGCATCACCGCTTATACTGCGCAGGATATAAGGCGGATTGCCGGATATCACAGCCATCAGATTGAAGCCCGTTTGGGCATGCCGGGTCGTCCAGCCATTATTCATCGCAATGATCTGGTTCTAACCTCATAGAGCCATGTCGCGATCCTACCATATCTTATTCACAAATCTGTTTGCATGTCTGCATAATGAAGGTAGTCTTGGCGTTGTTTTGCAGGATATCATGCTATGCGGATAATGCTGATTACGGATGCTTGGGAGCCACAGGTCAACGGGGTAGTGCGCACATTGCGCCGGGTTATCGCCGAATGTGAGGCGATGGGTCATGAATGGGAGATTGTCTCACCAGCCGACGGGTTTAGAACGCTGCCTTTGCCGACTTATCCGGAAATTCGCATGGCGATCGGGGCCAAAAAAAGCATTGTCAGCCGCTTTGACAGTTTTGAGCCCGATGCCATCCATATTGCAACAGAAGGTACGCTTGGCATGGCGGGCCGGGCGATGTGTCTGAAACATAAACACCCTTTTTCAACCTCTTATCATACGCGTTTTCCGGAATATCTGTCCGCGCGCCTGCCCGTTCCTACGCGAATGGGCTATGCCTTTATGCGCTGGTTTCATCGCTATTCCGGCAAGGTTATGGTGGCCACACCCTCAATGCGTGAAGAATTGGACGCGCGGGGATTTAACAATGTTGTGAGTTGGACGCGCGGGGTGGATACGGATACATTCCATCCTGAAAAAAGATACCCCGAAGGCCATGCGGCAGACCCTTATGCTGGCCTTGCTCGGCCAATTTTTTTGAATGTTGGACGGGTTGCGGTGGAAAAAAATATAGAGGCATTTTTGCAACAGGATTTGCCGGGCACGAAAGTTGTTGTCGGGGATGGCCCGCAATTGGCGAGTTTACAACGGGCCTATCCGGACGTGCATTTTGCGGGTGCGAAATTTGGCGAAGAACTGGCAACATATTTTGCCTGTTCGGATGTGTTTGTTTTCCCGAGTTTGACCGACACTTTCGGACTGGTTATTCTAGAGGCGATGGCCAGTGGCTTACCTGTCGCAGCTTTTGATGCCCCGGGTCCGAAAGATATTATACCCGGTTCGCAAGCAGGCTTTATTGATTCGGATTTGGCAAAAGCGGCCACGGCGTGTCTGGATCTGGATCCTCTGACGGTTCGAGCCTATGCAGAAAAATACTCATGGCGGGCGTGCGCTGAAGCTTTTATTGAAAATCTGGAAACGCTGCCTGTGCCAGATAGACGCCGGTTTTGGGGACGGTTGCGCCGTCTCAGGCGTCGCAATAAACCATAAAGCGCCCGCTCCTAAGCGACAGATTAACCAATTTTTAACGAACTCTATGAATTTACAGGCGTAGATGTTGGAAAATAATAACTCTATGCATAGTATAGATTATATTGCTTGAAGGTTTTTAAGGAGCAGAATAGATGCCGACATTGGCGCTTGTGGATGATGACAAGAATATCGTTACGTCGCTAAGAATGTTTTTTGAAGCGGAGGGGTTCGACGTACGCAGCTATTATGATGGGCAATCGGCTTTGGATGAGCTTCTTGATGCGCCGCCGGATATTGCCGTCTTCGATATTAAAATGCCGAAAATGGATGGTATGGAGCTTTTGCGTCGTTTGCGTAAACGTGTTGATTTCCCTGTGATTTTTCTAACCTCCAAGGATGAGGAAATTGATGAAGTCATCAGTTTCAACATTGGCGCAGATGATTTTGTACGCAAACCCTGCTCCAATCGCCTGCTTCTGGAACGTGTCAAAGCGGTTTTGCGCCGTGCCGCCAAGTCATCTGGAGAGGTCATGCTGGATAATTCGGAAGCCATAATTCGCGGGCGTCTAAGCATGGATCCAAACCGGTATGAGTGCAGTTGGGCTGGTCAGAATATTCGCCTGACGGTGACAGAGTTTCTGATCTTGCAAAGCCTAGCTGAGCATCCGGGCTTTGTGAAAAACCGCGACCAATTGATGGATGCGGCTTATGATGAGCAGATTTATGTGGATGATCGAACGATTGACAGTCACATTAAACGCTTGCGCAAAAAATTCAAAGCGGTGGATCGTGAATTTGATGCAATAGAAACGCTCTATGGTATTGGCTATCGTTATACGCAAAGTTAATGCGCTTAAAGTGTGTCCGGTGAATTTGCTTGACAGGATAGAAGGGGAGTGGTCCTTTTTTGCACGGAAGAGTTCTGGTCTGTAACTTTCATTTACAGTCCAAAAGCCCAAGCTTTTAAGGACATCACAGTGATACGGTCTGCAATTAAAATATTTCCGCTTCTGGCTTTGCCGGTTATTTTTTACAATATTTTGGTTTTCGTCTCGGCGGCAACCAATGCAGGCCCGGTCATCCTGGAAAGCGGTGTGGCTGTTTCCCCGCTCGCCGGAATGCTTGGCGGGCCGCTGATCAGCATTCCCATGATGTCCGGCGTGAACTGGCAATTAAGCGGGGGGGAGCTTTTGGTCCTTCTCTCTGTCTGTCTCCTGTTTTTGGAGATTCTCAAATCCACCAGTACCGGCACCGCCACGATTATCAATCATGGGGTCTCAATGATGATATTTATCATTTGTCTGGTTGAGTTTCTATCCTGGCCGCATTTTGCCACGTCCACGTTTTTTGTCATTATGGTGATGACATTGCTGGATGTTTTGTCCGGGGTAGTGGTGACGATTATTTCAGCCCGCCGTGACTTTGCTGTCGAGGATGGGTTTTAGAGCCTATTCAAGCCCTTTCGCGTCTAGGGCAAATGAAGGCATATAAATTTATAAAAAAGGCAGGTCTTTGTCCAATATCAAAGGTTTTGGTCTATGCGGATGGCTGGAAATTGCGATAGACTGGATTTTAACATTTTAGCCTGTTTGAACAAATGACATCTTCGCCGAACATACATGATATAGACTGGACCCCGCATCGACTGACCAGTCTGGAGC